>NZ_LVIA01000108.1:0-1543 GCF_001596805.1 Halomonas sp. KX33721
AATATGTAACCTGAATCCGTGAGACCGGCCCCCGGAAGCACTTCTAACCCACTGACCTGCATGGCAATATAGCCATTATCGCCATTCACCCAGACAGTGCCATGCCCAACATAAAGTTCCGCGCCAGTTGCCGCACCCTCACCAGCCACGCCGGGCTGTCCATCATCGGGCAATGCTTCGAGATCGCTGGCGTCGACAGCATCGACAGCCGCTTCCCCACCACGCTGGGCATGCGCACCAGTGACGTGATCAAGAGCTACCTGGGCCTGCTGTGTCTGGGCATGAGCGACTATGACGCTGTCGAGAACTTCCGCCGCGACAAGCCCTTCCAACAACTGCTGACCCTGCAGAAGGTGCCGAGCGCGGCGACGCTGCGACAGCGGCTGGAAAAACTTGCCGCCAACGACCTGCAGGCGCGCACCGCCACCTGGTCCACGACCCTGCTGTCACTGATCGAAGCACCGATCACCGCCGAGACGACGCACGTCTGCCTGGACATCGACACCCTCGTCATGGACAACAGCAACTCGAAGAAGGAAGGCGTCTCGCGGACCTACCAGAAGGTCGATGGCTACACCCCGATCGCCGCCTACCTGGGCAACGAAGGGTGGTGCCTGGGTCTGGAACTGCGGCCTGGCAAGCAGCACACCATGAAGGAGAGCAACGCCTTCCTGGAGCGGGTACTGCCTCGCGCCCAATGCTTGACCAAGCAACCGATCCTGTTACGCGAGGACAGCGGCTTCGACAGCCAGGCGCTGTGGCCGCAGACCGTCTCGATCCACGACGACAACAAGACCGAATACGTCGTCCAACGCGTGATGCGCCTGGTCGAGCGCACCGCCGATCGCGATGGCCAGTTGCTGCTCGAACCGGACTATGAGTTGGAAGGCTGGTGGACCAGCCTGGACGAGGCGCCGGAGGCGGTGATCAAGCGCTACCAGGCGCATGCCACCCATGAGCAGTTTCACAGCGAGATCAAGACCGATCTCGACCTGGAGCGCTTGCCGTCCGGCAAGTTCGCCGCCAACGATCTGATCCTGCATCTCGCCCAGTTGGCCTACAACATCCTGCGCCTGATGGGACAGCTGGGCATGACCGGCGAGCTGAGCCCGGTTCGCCACCCGGCCAAGCGGCGCCGGCTGCGCACCGTGCTACAAGAGCTGGTGCACCGTGCGGCTCTCGTGATTCACAAGGCACGGCAGATCATCCTCGACTTCGGGCAGGATATCGGGCGCATGACGGTGCTCAAGACGCTGCGGAGCCGACTGCGTTATCCACGAGGAACGCCATGCTGACCGTCAATCGGCGACACTCTATCCACAAGCAGTTCCAAGCGACACGCGATCGCCAGATATGTCGTGCCTGGCGGGTGGAAAGGCATGACAAAACGGGCCGTCAGCACCGATCAGCACGGTGGGTTTTGGCAATAACGGGCTTGCGAAAGCCAACTTGCACGGGGCGAATGATCAAAAAAGTGCTCGCTGGCGGTGATAGGGAAAGTGTCGGCGCCGGCTTCACGGATTCAGGTATATTAAAACAGTGA
>NZ_LVIA01000017.1:0-42155 GCF_001596805.1 Halomonas sp. KX33721
GATCTCGCGTCGCCGATACCGGTTTGCACGGTGCGCTCCGGCAGGTAGCCGTTGCGGACGACGACACGGCGGCCGTCTTCCAGCGTCTTGTCGGCATATTGCTCCAGAAACGTGCTCAACTCCGCCTCCACGGCCTTGGCGATCAGGTCTCGGGCCCCTTTGCGCAGCAGCTCATGCAACGGATCAGTAGCGCCGGTGTCTGGCTGCGTCACGGCTTGGAGAGTAGAATTGCTCATGGCGTATCCGTCCTATGTTGGTTGTGATCTGGCGAGATCAATCAACAGGATACGCCACCCTCTCTACTGCCCTCCATACACAAGAACTGAGCTTAACTCGAGCCTCCGCCGCCGCCCACCAAACGAACCGGCAAGGTAAAACAGCATTCGCTGTTCGTCATCTTCCATCAGCCGGATGCCTCGACCGATGCCCGACTGACCGAGTGGCTGAGGGAAAAAGGCGCCCATTACGATGCCATCAAGAAAGTCTTTCTGATCGACGGCCAGCAGCCCTCCAACCCCGTCACCGTGGCCAATGCTTTTCCGCCGGGGGAAATGCCCGACCTGCTGAGGGGCGAAACCCACGAGCCGATCCGTGGAGTGAGCCTGCTGGTGAAGCCGCCGCTGCACAAACGCCGCAATCAGCAGATGCACGTGTATGTGGAACTCGCCAAAGAGATGAACGAGACCTTCAGCGGCGACATGCTGGATGCCGACCGAGAGCCAGCCACCGAGGCCACCTACGCTCAAATCATTGGTTAAGCGCTACACCACGCCCTGGCTGCGCAGGTAGTCGTCGTAGCTGCCGCTGAAGTCGACGATGCCCTCCGGCTGCATGTCGATAATGCGGGTGGCGAGGCTGGAGACAAACTCCCGGTCGTGGCTGACGAACAGCAGCGTGCCAGGATAGTTCTCCAGCGCCAGGTTGAGCGCCTCGATAGACTCCATGTCCAGGTGGTTGGTGGGCTCGTCCATCAGCAGCACGTTGGGATTGGTGAGCGTTAACTTACCGAACAGCATCCGCCCCTGCTCGCCGCCGGAAATCACCTTCACCGATTTGCCGATATCGTCGCTGGAAAACAGCATGCGGCCCAGCGCGCCGCGCACCACCTGTTCGCCGCCTTTGGTCCACTGGCCCATCCACTCAAACAGCGTGGCGTCATTGGCGAAGTCATCGGCGTGGTCTTGGGCGAATACGCCAAGCTCGGCGGCATCGGTCCACTTCACTTCACCGGCATCTGGGCGTAGATCCCCGCCCAGGGTTTTCAGCAGCGTGGTTTTGCCAATGCCGTTAGGGCCGATGATGGCAATGCGCTCGCCCGCTTCGACAGTCATAGAGAAGCGCTTGAACAGCGGCTCGCCGTCGTAGCCTTTGGTAATCGCATCTACGTTCACCGCGTTACGGTGGATCTTCTTGTTTTGATCAAAGCGGATAAACGGGCTCACCCGGCTGGAGGGTTTGATATCTTCCAGCTTAATTTTATCGATCTGGCGCGCCCGCGAGGTGGCCTGCTTCGCTTTAGAGGCGTTGGCCGAGAAGCGGCTGACGAACTGCTGCAGCTCGGCAATTTGCGCTTTCTTCTTGGCGTTATCAGAGTGCTGACGCTCACGGGCAGCGGTGGCGGCCGTCATGTAGTCGTCGTAGTTACCGGGGAACAGGGTGATTTCGCCGTAATCCAGATCCGCCATGTGGGTACACACGCTGTTCAGGAAGTGACGGTCGTGGGAAATAATCACCATGGTGCTGCTACGCGCTTTTAGAATCTCTTCCAGCCAGCGGATGGTGTTGATATCCAGGTGGTTGGTGGGTTCGTCCAGCAGCAGCACGTCCGGGTCGGAGAACAGTGCCTGGGCCAGCAGCACGCGCAGCTTCCAGCCGGGAGCGACTTCGCTCATGGGGCCGGTGTGCTGCTCGATGGGAATGCCCAGGCCCAGCAGCAGCTCGCCCGCGCGGGACTCGGCGGTGTAGCCATCCAGCTCGGCATACTGCACTTCCAGGTCGGCCACGGCCATGCCGTCTTCTTCGCTCATCTCGGCCAGCGAGTAGATCCGCTCACGCTCGGCGGCCACTTTCCATAGCTCGGCGTTGCCCATGATAACGGTGTCGATGACCCGCTCGTTCTCATAGGCAAACTGGTCCTGACGCAGCTTGCCCAGCCGGGTGCTGCTGTCCAGCATCACCTGGCCAGACGAGGGTTCCAGCTCGCCGCCGAGGATTTTCATGAAGGTAGACTTGCCGCAGCCGTTGGCGCCAATCAAACCGTAGCGATGGCCGTTATTAAATTTGACGGAGACGTTTTCGAATAGGGGCTTGGCCCCGAACTGCATGGTGATGTTGGCGGTGGCGATCAAGATAGAGACCCTGGTTGGCGACATAGCCCTGATGGAGGAGCGACATGCGTGCAAAAGCACGCGATTCTACGCGCCTTTGGGCGGCGTTACATCTCCCCTGAAGACTTCTGCTCACCGTCTTTTACCGTCTGCGCGGGCATGTCGAGCAGAAAACGTTCACCATCAATCGCTTGGCGGAGTCGCGAGTGGAGAATCTCGACAATGCCCACGTGCTCACCTACTAGCGCGGTGGTCGCCACCGTTAATCCGCGATGGCGTTGCTCGGCGGCGGCGCAAATCTCGGCAATGTCACCGCCTTCACCGGCATGACGGCCTGGCGAGAGAAACAGCATTGCCAGCACCACGTGGCCGCTGCTGAATTCGGGCGTATCCAGCAGGTGCTCCAATAGCGGCTCGTTAAAGCGGTACTCGTCGCCGTCACGTCGCTCCATAGAGGCCGCCGCCACGCAGCGCACGTCGTCGCCCAACAGCACGCTCAATTGCCCCGCTAAGCGGTTACGCACGGCGGTAACATCGGGGATAGGGCTACCGTGGTCCACCAGCGCGACCTTGGCAGCACCTTGTTCAGGCAGCTGCGCACGTACGTTATCGGCCAACAATTGTGCCAAGCGCAGGTCGTTATTCCCCAGCTCATCCACCAGCGGCTGCGCAACCCGCACCGACACGTTAAGGAAGCGTGCCTGCAACGCGGCCATTCGCTCTGGTAAGTACCCCGTTAGCGCTTTGCTGGGGCCGAAGAAAAACGGCAGCACGATAATCTCGGTGGCGCCTGCCTCGGCGCTGCGCTCGGCAGCGGGGCCTAACGTAATGGCGGGAATGCCGTCGACCTCTTCAGCGGGGATTTTATTGGAGTGCAACAGCGAGGCCGCCTGAACAGTCTCCCCTAACGTCTCGCTCAACGCTGCCGCCACGCGGCGCAGGCTGTGGGTTGCCTGAGGCCGCAGAGAGCCGTTATCGACCAGAAAAATAGCGCGCATCGCGTTCATCCTTTTCAATCGGAGCGTTAATGAGCCGCCAGTACGTCTGCCGCCGCCACGGGAATGGCCGCGTGGCGGCACAGGTCGAGCACATAGCGGTCGCGGGCGTAGAGGCCGTTGCTGCTCAGTGAGAGGTAGCCTAGACGGTCGTCGTGATGCACATCCACGCCCGCGTCATAGAGCACTACGTCTAGCTGGTAAATCAATCGTATAACCCGGATGATGAACCACCGTTAACGCCATGCGCGTGCAGCCACTTTGGTCACAAATGTAGATCGCTTATGTTGCTTGATACCACGACGTTAAACCAGCAAAGAAACTTCTTCGACGGCCATGCGGATATCTGGCTTTTTGGCTACGGTTCGCTGATTTGGAAAGCCGATTTTGACTATTTAGAGCGCCGGCCTGCAGCGATTACCGGCTGGGCGCGGCGCTTCTGGCAGGGCTCCCACGACCACCGCGGCACGCCGGAAGCACCGGGGCGAGTGGCGACGCTGATTCGTGCCGAAGGCGCGGTATGTCACGGCATGGCCTACCGCATCACCCCAGAGGTGCTCGCACCGTTGGATGTGCGGGAGAAAAACGGCTACCTGCGGGAAAAAGTCACGCTGACGTTTTTGGATGAAGCGGGTAACCCTGACGCCGACCAAGCGCCTAGCGAGGGGCTGATTTATCTGGCCAGCGAAGACAACCCGGCGTTTTTAGGCGATGCCCCGCTGGCCGATATCGCCCAGCAAATAGCCCAGGCCCATGGTCCCAGCGGCCCTAACAGCGCTTACTTGCTGAACCTCGCCCAAGCGCTGCGCGAGTTGGGCACCGAAGATGCGCATATTTTTGCCCTGGAAGCGCAGCTACAGCGCTACCAGTAGCGCGGATAGCGGCGGTGGCGCGCCAAGTTATTGACCAGAATCGCCACCACCAGCATGACGATGCAGCCTGCGCCAATGGGGATCAGCGGGTACCACCAGCCCAACTGATGCACGCTGGCACCGCCTGCCACGGCAATCAGCGCAGCGGCAGCCCCTGGCGGGTGAACGGTATGGGTAAGCTGCATGACCAAAATGGAGAGCGACACCGCCAACGCCATGGAAAGCGGCGTGGCCCCCAACAGTTGATAGCAGCCCACGCCCACACAGGCAGAGAGCACGCTGCCAAACAGCACATGGCTGGGCTGGGCAAAAGGGCTTTCCGGGGCGGCGTAAATCAGCACCGAGGTTGCCCCGAACGAGCCCACGATCAACAGCTGCTGGGAGAGCCACTCGGCGCTTAGCCAGCAAATCAGCGCCATGCCAGTAAAGGCACCCAGCCACGACCAGCAGGCATCCTGCCAGCCTACCCGGGGGCGCGGCGTTCGTTCTCCGCGCATCTTACCAAGATACGTTTTCATCGCACTCGCCTTTGCACAAAAAGAGTGCAGATGATGACAAAATGCACCAAAGAAGCAAATGACAATGCGTCATATGCTCATGAAACTCGCTCAAGGACGACCAGCATGCCACTACCGACTCCCTCGCTCACCGTTGCTCCTTCCAGCCTATTGCTTGCGGTGGTGGCGGCGGTGGGCATGGCCACCATCGGGGTGATCTCGCGCATCACCGGGCTGAATGCAGAGAGCATTACCTTCTACCGGTTGGGGTTAGGGGCGCTGTTTTTGCTCGGCTATTTACTGCTGACAAAACGCCATGCAGGACTCACCACACTGCCAGGGCGGCAGGTGGTGATTAGCGGTAGTTTGCTGGCGGCGTTCATCCTGTTTTACGTGCAGGCGATGAACTACACCCAAATGGCCAACGCCATTTTGATGGTGTATCTCGCGCCGATTGTGGCGGCTATCGCGGCCCATGCGCTGTTTAACGAACGGCTTGCAGCGGCGCAGGTTTTGCTCATTGGCTTGGCGCTGTTTGGGTTCGCGATGATGCAGGAGTTTCGGCTCAACCTGGACGATCAGCAGGACGTGATTGGCATGGGTTTTGGCTTAGCGGCCATGCTAGCTTACAGCGGTTTTATCCTGACGAACCGCCGCTTGCCGCGCCACCTGGATGACCGCACCTGCGCCTTCTGGCAGTTGGCGGTCGGGGCGCTGGTGATCTTGCCGTTTGCGCTATGGCAGCCAGCAGGACTAACCGCCAGTGCATGGCAAGTGCCGTGGTTGTTGGCTGCAGGCCTTGTGCCCGGTTTTTTGGCGCTGCTGTGCGCGGTGATGGCGATTAACCGCCTGCCCACCGCGCTATACGGCACGCTGGCTTACTGTGAACCGGTGGCGGTGGTGATTTTTGGCTGGAGCCTGTTTGGCGAAGCGCTTTCGCCGCTGCAGTTAAGCGGCTGTGGGCTAGTGATCGCCTGCGGCATCGCGCAGGCGTGGGTCGGAGGCCGGGGCGCTACATCATCAGCCACGACAGGATAAACAGCCCAATCAGCGTGCGGAAAATGCCGCCAATAATGGAGCCACGCAAAAACGCACGCAGCCCACCCCATAGCACCAGCAGGCCAATCAGCAGTATCGCTAGGCTTAAAAACGAGTCGTTAATCCCCAGCGAACGCGTCAGCCCGCCGATAAAGTCATCAAAGGCACCAAAGAAGTTGGTGAAGAGCCCCACCAAAAACTCCACCACGACTCGGATGGCGTCGCCTATCGCCTCGCCGATGCCCTCAAAAAATCCGTTTGCCTGCATGCGCGTTGTCCATTGCTTGAAGATAATTGATCGAAAATAGCGAGTTGAAGATAGCTCGTTGAAGATAGCTCGTTGAAGATAGCGGGCATTGTGTGTGAAAACACGCAAACTGGCAAAGCCACGCGATTGAGCGGCTTCCACTTTTCGCCTATTTCCTTTTTAGCACTACCGCGTTACAACGTTAAGTACGCATTTGCGGGAGAGACTGGTGCACGACACCAGCGCCGAAGGAGCAACGACCCCGGAAACTCTCAGGCCAACGGACCGCAACGGCTAACGTTTTTACCAATACGTTCCGAAGAGCGGTTGATGACTGCGTCACTCAGCCCACCGAAGGAGCAAGCGCCACATCATCGGCGTGAATCTCTCAGGTTCCATGACGGAAGGGGTACGCCTAGCAAACACGTTTGCTGGGGGTATCGCCCGACGCTCATACAATCTGTGGAGAGACTCATGCAACGCATTGCAATTATTGGCGGTGGTATTACCGGTATTACCAGCGCCTACGCCCTCGTGAAACGCGGCTTTGACGTCACTGTGTTTGAAAAGCATCGCTACGCCGCGATGGAAACCTCGTTTGCCAACGGTGGCCAGCTTTCCGCTTCAAACGCTGAGGTATGGAACCACTGGCCTACGGTCATCAAAGGCCTGCGCTGGATGCTGAAAAACGACGCCCCGCTGCTCGTCAATCCTCGCCCTACCTGGCACAAGCTGAGCTGGTTTGCGGAATTTATCGCCGCCATTCCCCGCTATGCCGACAACACCACCGAAACAACGCGCCTCGCCATTGCCGCCAGGGAGCACCTGTTTCAGTGGGCGCGAGACGAGCAGATCGATTTCGACCTGAAACAGAAAGGCATTCTGCATATCTACCGCGATAAAGCGGGCTACGAGCATGCCGCTAAGGTCTCACAGCTTCTGCACCAAGGCGGGCTTGAGCGCCGTGCCGTGACCCCGGAGGAAATGCGCGCCATCGAACCCACGCTGGCGGGTAGCTACTACGGTGGCTTCTTTACCGAAAGCGACGCCACCGGGGATATCCATAAGTACACCAATGGATTGGCGAACGCAGCCGCCAAACGGGGTGTGCATCTTAACTACGGCCATCAAGTCACCGACCTCGGTGCGGATGAAAACAGTGCCTGGGTCAGCGCTTCAATCGACGGGGAAGAAATACGCCAAAGCTTTGATAGCGTGGTGGTGTGTGCGGGCGTTGGCAGTCGTGCCATCGCCGCCAAGTTGGGTGACCGCGTTAACATCTACCCGGTCAAAGGCTACTCCATCACCGTGCAGCTGGACGACGAAGCCTCGCAACAGGCCGCCCCCACCGTGAGCCTGCTGGATGACGAAACCAAGCTGGTGACCAGCCGCCTGGGCAACGACCGCTTCCGCGTGGCCGGTACCGCTGAGTTTAACGGCGCGAACCGCGATATTCGTAACGACCGGATTCAGCCGCTGGTGCGCTGGGTAGAGCAGTGCTTCCCCGGCGTGAGTACTCAACGAGTGGTGCCTTGGGCGGGCCTGCGCCCGATGATGCCGAACATGCTGCCCAAAGTGGGCCCGGGCCGCTTGCCGACGGTGTTCTACAACACGGGCCACGGCCACCTGGGCTGGACACTCTCCGCCATCACCGCCGAAATGCTCGCGGATGCGGTGGATCACTCCACCACCGCCTCTTTCGCCGCCACCCGCTAGATGAATCAACGATAAAGGGGCCGTTTGGCCCCTTATCCTCACCTTTGCTCTTGCCGCGCAGTGAACGGCTGTCTGGCGATGCTATGGCATCAGCTGTGACTGCTTTCACCACCAGAAGAGGCCACCCACAGCCTGTAGAGTGCTGGCGTAAAGAAAAACGACACCAACGTAGCCAAGAGTAATCCAAACCCGACGGTTTGCGCGAAGGGCGGCCATAGCCCGCCTGCGGCCACCATAAGAGGAATGAGCCCCGCAAAAGTAGTGATAGTAGTAGACACAATGTGCCGACTCGTGGGGCCGCTGATGACCGCGAGCATCGCCTCCATATCGCCTTGCCGGGCGTCCGGATCATCATCAAAGGCGGCAATAATAATGATGGTGGCGTTAATGGCGACGCCTACCAACCCCATAATGCCGACGATAATCACGAAGCCAAACGCATGGCCACTCATCAGCAGCGCCACAATCCCCATGCCCATGGCCTGGGCGCCGGCAATAAACACAATGGCGGCGCGGCGGAAGGAGTTAAACGCCAGCACCACCGTAGCCACCATGGCAATCACCAGCAGCACCACTGAGGCGAGCAGTTTACCTACTGCCTCATCGCGCTCAGCGGCCTCGCCCCCCGTTTCAATACGGTATCCAGCGGGCAACGTCAGCTCACCGTTCACAAGCGCTGCCTGAAGCTTGGCATCTAACTGCGCCATGGATACGGCCGGTAGCGCATCCGCCACTAAATAGCCTTGCACCAGCTGCACTCGCTCGGCATTTCGCCGGGTAATCACACTCCATGAAGGGGCAAGATAGCTTTCAGCAACAGCCGCTAACGGTAAGCCTTCGGCCACTTGGTCACTCACCAAACGCAGTGCGGCTAGCTGCTCGGCATCGGTACGCCACCCATCGGCATAACGCACACGTACCGGTAGTTGTTGTGTATCTTCCAACAACATACCGGCAGGCTGGCCGGAGAGGGCAGCACCTACCTGTTCCGCCAGGCTCTGCGTCGTCAGCCCTGCATCGCTCAATGCGGTGTGGTCGACATCAAGCACTAGCCGAGGCAAATCACGCTGCATCCCTGCGCGTACGTGGGTTACCTGGGGAAGCTGGTGCATCAGGCCCGCTAGCTCCAGGCCCAGGGAGGAGAGCACCTCCAGATCATCGCCATACACGCGAAGCTCAATGGGCGCTTTAAAAGGCGAGCCTTGCTCGTATTTGCGCACAACGCTTTGGGCTTGAGGAAAGCGCTTATCCAGAGATTGCTGCAGCCCCGGCACCTGTTGATTGGTGGCCTCTAACGATACCGTATCGACGATCAGATGAAGGAAGGCGGGGTTGTTATCTTCATTAGTTAACACGTTGTAATACATCATCGGCGCACTTTCGCCGATAAACGACGAGACACGCACTACACCCGGCAGCTCGCGCACCATGCTCTCTACTTCGTGGGCCAGCGCTTCTGTCTTGGCGATACTACTGGCGGCGGGCAAGCGCACTTCAATATGGAACTGGTCGCGGTCGGCGAGAGGGAAGAACGCCACGTCTAGCGTTGGCATCAGCGCTATTCCACCTACCGGCACACAGAGGGTGATCACCATCGCCGCCACGGGGTGGCGCAGTGTGCTGCGAATCGTGCCGCGAAACGCCCGCTTCATTATATTATCTCGCGGGACAGGCGGTTTAGCGGCTACCTTGGCCAGCAGCATGGGCGAAAGCGCAGGCACCAGCAGCAGCGAAATCAGATAAGAGCTGACCAGCGCCACCATGACCGCCATGGCAAGCGGCCCGACGAACTCCCCGGCGGGGCCAGGCCCATCAGTAGGCTAATCGCTACATCACTGAGGCGCTGGTTGGTATAGCTGGCCTGCTCAAAGACTTCTTCTACCGCCAGCCCTATCGGCAGTTCATCGTCAAACGCCGCTAGTTGCGCCTGGGCACGCTCAACCCACGCATCGATACGCTGGCCCGGTACCATACGGGCACCTACAAATACGGCCCGCTCACCGTTTAGCAGCGCCACCGCGCTGGGTGGGTCTTGAACACCACGGCGCAGCTCGGCAATTTCCCCTAGCTTGACGCTCTGGCCCTGCTGGATGGTGACGTTGATCTCTCGCAGCCGGTCAAGCGCATCAAACTCGCCGCTCAAGCCCACCGTTAGCCGATGCCCTTGTGTGACCACCTCGCCAGCCGTACGGCGGCCGTCGCTCGCCTCAATGGCCCCGGCAAGCTGACCAACCGAGAGTCCTAACGCATTCAGTTCCAGCGGGTCTACCATCACCTCGACCTGCTCCCCGGCGACGCCAAAACGGTGGGTATATTCGGTGCCCGCTACCTGCCGTAACTGATCTTCTAGGCGTTCGGCATAGCGCTCCATCAGCTGTGGATTGGGCGGGGTATCCAACGTCCAGCGCAGCGCGGCCACGATACTGAACGCATAGCCACGGTCATCCAACAACTCCGGCGTTTGCACGCCTTCCGGTAGCGAGGGCGCTACATCGCTGAGCTTATCGCGCACGCGGCTCCACACCGGCGTGACATTGGTCACCGCGTCGCTCAGCTCCAGGCTGAGCACGGCAATGCCTTGCCGCGAGGTAGATTCCAGTACATCAATCTCAGCAATGGTGCGTAGCTCCTGTTCGATAGGACGCGCGACCAAGGCTTCGATTTGTTCGGGAGTCGCCCCTGGGTACGGTGCCAGCACGGTGGCAATGCGTGCGACAAGGTGTGGGTCTTCCGCTCTGGGAAGGGTTTGATACGGCGAGAAACCGCAACAATTCGGCAAGGGTTAGAGCAGCTCCCCGACACCCACGACGCAGTACGCCAGTCGCTCATTGAAGTAGGCATCGGCATGGTGCGCTTTTTACTGGAGCCCCATGTATTGGCGGTCGAGCGGGTGATGAGTCAGCAGGGCGAGCAGCACCCCAAGCTGTTACAGGCTTTTTTTGAGGCAGGCCCCTGGGCTATTAGCCAGTGGCTGCGGGAAAAACTGGAAGGACTGGCCAGCGCAGGCCACCTTACCCTGCCCGCCCCCGCACTAGCTGCCGATCAACTCTGCAGCATGTGGCAGGGAATGCTGACCAAAGAAGTTCGTATGGGCGTACGCCCACCGCCCACGGATGACGAGCTAAAGCACCAGATCACCAGCGCTGTAGACGTGTTTTTAATGGCCTATGGGCGGCGCTGATGCCCGTTAAAAAGCCCCGCATTCGCGAGGCTTTGGTGACTGCTTAAAACAGCGGTAGCGCGTTAGCGGTTTACACCCCCACCGGCCCACCATCACGTTTCTGAATCACCACGGTGGCGGCACGCGGGCGTACTTGTCCACTCGCCGCCGCAGTGGCGTCTTGCACCAACGCATTAGCATCAGCTGGCCAATTGCCGGGGTGCTGAATATTAATGAACAGCGCGGTTTTATCCGGCGTGGCAAAGATACCGGTAACTTCACAGCCGTTCGGGCCCACCGCAAAGCGTTTGAGCTGTTGCTGGTTGCTACTGTTGATCACCGGCCCCGTACCGCGAATATCCTCTAACCCTTGGGGCACCACGGCCAGTAGCTGGTCGTTGGTGTGCTCGGTAACGCCTTCATAGCCGTTGTCGGTCTGAATCCAGAGAATGCCTTGGCCGCCTTCACGCTCGTCGAACCACAGGCCATCGGGGCTGGCAAACTGGTTCATCTCGTTTAGCCCGGAGTGGTTATCCGCGTCATCGGCAGCTGCGCCGAACACAAACACTTCCCAGGTGAAGGCGTTGGGCAAGCGGCTCTCCCGCCAACGAATCACGTGCCCGGCCTCGTTATTGGCGCGGGGGTTCGCGGCGTTCGCAGGGGCGGTAGCGAAGCCAACGCCCGGCTGGGCAAGCTCGCTTCCGTCGTTGGTGAAGGTGGCATCGCTGCCCTCTTCACTACGCTGGGTGTTATTAGTGAGCGTGAGATACACCTCACCCGAGGCCGGGTCTACCGTGGCCCACTCGGGGCGGTCCATTGGCGTGGCGCCCATTAGATCAGCAGCATCGCAGGTGTTGATGATGATGCCTGCCAAGTCGTTCTCGGCTAGGCCAAGCGCAGCGGCCAACATGCGGCCATCCTGTGTCTTAGCATTCGGCGTTAAGGGCAGCCACTCGCCGCTGCCATCGGCATGGAAGCGGGCGACATAGAGCGTGCCGTTATCCATATACTTGCTGCCAATGGCGAGGCGGTCGTACTCCGCGCCGGGGCGGTTGGCATCGGCAGGGTCCCAGGCGGCATCAGAGACGTACTTATAGACATACTCGTTACGGGCATCGTGGCCTGAATAGAACACAATGGGCTTGCCTGCTTCCAGTTTACCCAGCCAGCACCCCTCATGGCGAAAACGCCCCAGCGCCGTGCGCTTCACCGCTCGGGCGCCGCTGTAGGGGTCGACTTCTACCTGGTAGCCAAAAGTGCGCGCTTCGTTGCGGTAATCATCTTCGGCACGCTCACCGCGTGGAGTGATATCAAAGCGCGCAAACTCGCCGTTCTGTTCACTAGCATCGCCTGCCGAGGTATCCCAGCCATAGCGGCTTTTATCCGTAGGAATGCCGATGCGCGCATCGTCTTGGAAGCGCTCGCCACGGTTGACGAAGATATCGGGCCAGTTCTCTTCACAGGCGATGTAAGTGCCCCAGGGTGTTACGCCGTTACCGCAGTTGTTGTTGGTACCACGGGTTTGTGTGCCGTCAGGGGAGAACTGGGTTTTTACGTAGTCGCTACCCGCCACGGGGCCGGCAAGATCCATCACCGTGGCGCTGGTGAAGCGGCGGTTATAGGGCGAGTTGGCAACATGAGACCACTGGCCGCTGGCGTCTTTCTCTACTTCGACAATCGTCACACCATGGGCATTGATTTCAGTGCGCGATTCGTCCGCTGGGCGCGCGCCCGCCTCGGCATTGGTCGGCCCACCTTGGGGTGCCCATAGCGCGTCTTGGTCGATGTACTCGTTGTTCAGCGCCAGCACAAAACGGCGCGAGGCGTTATCCGCATCCAGGGCAAAACCGGCCATGCCGTCGTGATGCATGCCCACGCTCATCGCTTGGCGCTCGGGCGTCATGGGCTGGTCGGCTTGCCACTCCTGGCCTGCCTGCAGCGGCGTGCCCCAGGACACCAACACTTGAGCCACGTATCCTTCCGGCACAACGATGGCATCGGTACGAGAACCACGTACCGCTTCAAACGCGAGGGTTAGTGGCGTCTTCGCCTGTTCGCCTGCGAGTGCTTGAGCCGCACCGCCAAACCCCAGCATAGAAGCCGCCGCCAACCCCAGGCCGCCCCGCATTACGTCGCGCCGGGAGACGTGCTGAGCCAGTACCTCGGCAAATGGCTGGTTATGGCTGTGGTTAAACAGGCGGTGATCTTCGATTTCCTTGCTCATGGAGCCCCTCGTAGTCATGGACATGGTCATAACGGTTTTTTGAAGAGGCTAGTAGCGCAAAATGAAATATGTATGACGGGTAAGCGACTTTTTAATGACGGTTCGATGGCAGGCGCTATATGAATAATGCTGCGGATAAGCTCATCAGCCACCATGCGCCACTACGCTCTCCTTAATTATGCCGGTCAATAAGCCTGCATGGCTTTCAACCCAGGCTATCGCTAAGATTCATAGTGAGCCATCAAGCGCTTTCAAGTAGTTGTGTTAAAAATTAATTCCCCAAAGGATGGACTCTATGCGCGATGAAGAGAAATACACCAACACCGAGGAGCAGCTGCTCTATCTTCAAAAGTTGCTAGACGAAGAAGATACCGCTGCCTTAAACGAGCTGTTTAATGAGCTCGATATTTTAGCGATTGCGCGCACTCTGGAGTCTTTTCCCGCCAAAACCCGTGATTTGCTGTGGGAGTACATTCCAGAAACGATGCTCGGCGAGGTGCTGGCCGAAGTCGATGAAGACATCCGTGCCGACTACATCGAAGACCTGACCGCCAGCGACGTTGAGCAAATTGTTAAGGGCCTGGATGCCCAGGAAGTCGCCGAGGTTCTCGATGTTGCTGACGAAGCGATCAAAACCACCGTCTACGCCAGTCTAGACCAGGAGATCCGCGCCCAGGTCGAGAATCTTCATGCCTATGAAGAGGACATGGTTGGCCGCTACATGGACCCGGAAACGGTCAATGTGAAGCAGGGCATGTCGCTGGAAGCCGTGCAGCGTTACATCCGTATTCACCACCTGCTCGACGATGACTCTCAGCAGATCATGATCACCGACAAGGACAAGCGCCTACTGGGCACCCTGACGCTGATTGATTTGGTCAAACAGCCCCAGGAGAGCACCGTGGACGAGTTCATGGACGATGCTCCCTACACGCTCAACGACCAGATGAAAGTCAGCGAAGCCGCCGCCCTGCTGCGCTCCAAAGAGCTGTCCTTTGTGCCGGTATGTGATAGCGACGGGCTACTGGTAGGCCAATTAAACGCCGCCGACGTACTGGAAATTACCCAAGACGATGCCGACATGACCTTGAAACACATGTCCGGCGTCAGTGACGAAGAGGAAGTGTTCACCCCGATTTTGCGCAGTGCCAAGAGCCGCGGCATTTGGCTTGGTATCAACCTATTAACCGCCTTTCTAGCCGCCTTTGTGATCGGTCAGTTTGAAGCGGTGCTGGATCAAGTTGTAGCGCTCGCTATCCTCATGCCGGTGGTCGCTAGCATGGGCGGGATTGCTGGCAGCCAGACGCTAACGGTGGTCATTCGCGGCTTAGCACTTGGGCAAATCGCCGGTAACAACAAGCAGTGGCTCTACAACAAAGAGCTGTGGGTGGGCATGCTGAATGGCTTGGTATGGGCGCTGGTGGTCGGCGGTATTTCCTACCTGTGGTTTAGCGACCCGCTCATTACTCTGGTCATCACGCTGGCGATTTTTATCAACATGAGCCTCGCCAATATGTCTGGTGTACTGATCCCCTTGGTACTCAAAAGGCTGCAAATTGACCCTGCTCTATCCGGCGCGGTGATCCTGACCACCGTTACGGATGTCGTTGGCTTTCTATCGTTCTTGGGGCTGGCGACGCTGATTATTTTGTGATCAACGTGATGGCAAGGCGCGGCTGCCTTTCTATTCGCCCGCTAACTTTTATCTAATGCTATGCTGTTGTGCCCCGCCTCTGCGGGGGCTTTTTTATGTCGGTCGCTTTTGAACACTTTGAGAGGCTCCCATGCTCCCCGAATACTCCCTTATCGCCTGGCTGTTGATTATCTTTTCTGTCTACCTCACCGGCGTCTCTAAAGGGGGCTTTGCAGGCGGTTTTGGCACGCTCTCGGTGCCGTTGATGGCGCTGGCGATTAGCCCGACCCAGGCAGCCGGGCTGCTGCTGCCGCTATTGCTGGTGATGGATGTGTTTGCGGTCAAGGCGTGGTGGGGCAAGCATGACCGGGCGGAAGTGTGGCGCTTTGTGCCGGGGCTTTTCATTGGCGTGACGGTGGGCACTTTGCTGTTTGGCAGCCTGAGCGAGCAGGGCGTGCGGCTGGTGCTGGGCATTCTCTCGGTCGTGTTTGCGGCCTATATGCTGCTCAAGCCCGTGGCGAAAAAACCCATTTCCCACCACTGGGCGCTGCCCGCCGCTAGCGTGTGCGGCTTTACCAGTTTCATCGCCCACGCGGGGGCGCCGCCGATGAACATGTACCTGATGCCGCGCAAGCTCACTAAAGAGACCTTCATTGCCACTTGCACGGTGACCTACGCGGTGGTGAACACCATCAAGCTCGGCCCGTACATGTGGCTGGGCGAGGTCAACATGACCAGCGCCTGGGCCTCGCTGCTGCTTGTGCCCGTTGCTTGGATCGGGGTGCGTAACGGCCTCTGGCTACAGAGTCGCGTCAATGAAAAGCTGTTTTACCGCTTAGTCATTCTGGCCATGTTCTTAGTGGGGATTAACCTGGTGTGGCAGGCCGTGAGTTAGCCCCCTATTACTGACGTTTTCCACAAGTAGGCGCCCTCCTCCTCTTATCTACGCCCCTTAACAGGCTCGCGAGGAGGGTTTGAGTCACCCTGCATACCGTCATGTTATGAGCAACAATGACAACAAAGGTGATCTTATGTTTGCGAAATACTCCGTTGCCCTGGCTGCCAGCGCGACACTGAGCATAGGGCTTTCCGCGCAACCTGCTAGCGCCGACACGTTCGTGCACTTATTTGAGTGGCAGTGGGAAGATGTTGCCCAGGAGTGCGAAAATTGGCTAGGCCCAAAAGGATTTAAAGCCGTACAGGTCTCGCCCCCACAAGAGCACATTCAGGGTGATGCTTGGTGGACTCGCTACCAACCGGTCAGCTATCAACTTGAAAGCCGCAGCGGCTCCAGCGAAGCGTTTGCTGATATGGTGCAGCGCTGTAACGCAGCGGGGGTCGATGTTTATGTGGATGCGGTGATTAACCATGTTGCCCACGGCAAGGGCCAGGGCATTGCAGGCTCCTCTTATGACAATGAAGCACTGAGCTATCCCCATTATCAACGCGACGACTTTCACGAACCCTGCGGCATCGAACAGAGCGACTATGCGCAAAATGCCGAAAGCGTTCGACAATGTCAGTTAGTTGGCTTGCCCGATCTGAACACGAGCGACCCCACTGTGCAGAGCCGTATTACGGATTACTTGGATACCTTGGCAGCACTGGGTGTGAGAGGTATTCGGATCGATGCAGCCAAGCATATGGCACCCAGCGATATTGAGGAAATTCTGGCGCAGGTAGACGCTCCGCTTTATGCCTTTCAGGAAGTCATTGACCTAGGCGGCGAAGCGATCAGTGCCACGGAGTATCAAGGCACGGCGGATATCACCGAGTTTCGCTACGGCGCGTCTCTTGGTGATATTTTCAACAATCAAGCCCTTGCCAACCTTCAGCAGTTTGGCGAATCGCCTGCCCTGCTGCCGAGCGAACAAGCCATCGTATTTACCGACAACCACGATAACCAGCGTGGTCACGGTGCGGGCGGCAGCAATATTTTGACGCATCGGGATGACCAGCTCTATCGATTAGCCAACATGTTTATGCTGGCATGGCCTTATGGTTACCCGAAAGTCATGTCAAGCTACGCCTTTTCTAATAGCGACCAAGGCCCACCGCAAGCCCCCGTCTATCAGCAGGGCGAGGCCCAATGTGGGGAAGCCTGGGTATGCGAACACCGCTGGCCCGAGATTGCCAATATGGTCGCGTTTCGCCAACAAGCCGACGGAGCAGAGGTCACCCACTGGTGGGATAATGGCCATCATCAAATCGCCTTCAGCCGCGAAGCCCAGGGCTTTATTGCGATTAACCGGGAGCAGCAAGCGCTCACCCACACTTTTCAAACCGATATGGCAGATGGCCGCTATCAAAACGTGACGGCTGAAGAGCAATGTATCACGGTGGAGAATGGTCAGCTCACGCTGAATATCCCCGCCATGTCTGCGGCAGCCCTGCACGTCGGTGCTCCTTGCCCAGCCTCATAACTTAGTCATATAGCGGGCTCTGCCAGCAGAGCCCTTCAAGGAGACGCTATGGCCCGACTGGCAAACCTGACCATGCAGTTAAATCACCTTAGCAACAGAGGTAGTTGCGGCTGCCCGCCAATCTAAACGCCGCGCTAGCCGTTTAGCCAAGTGCGGGCAAACTCATCGGCGGGCAGCGGTCTTCCAAACCAGTAGCCCTGGGCCTGATTGCAGCCCATCTCAGCCAGCAGCGCCGCTTGCTCGGCACTTTCAACCCCTTCGGCGAGGGTTTTCATTTCTAATGTGTTCGCCATGGCAATAATCGTTTGCACAATCGCCCGGTCGTGATGGTTATCGAGCATATCGCGCACGAAGGAGATATCGATTTTCAGCGCATCGGCGGCAAAGCGGCGCAGATACGAGAGCGATGAGTAGCCGGTGCCAAAATCATCGATAAACAGTGCGTACCCAGCTTTGCGCATGGCATGAGTAATGATGATGGCTTGATCCGGGTCGCGCATAAAATCGCTTTCCGTCAGTTCCAAGCCAATCGTACTGGGTGAAACGCTGGAGGTAAGCGTCGCAATATGCGCCGTCAGCCGGGGGTCGGCAAACTGCTGCGCGGAGATATTAATCGAAAGCCGTCCCGGCAGCGGCGTGCCCGCCGACTGCCAAGCGCTAAGCTGGCGAGCAGCCTCCTTCAGCACCCAGTCGCCGAGTAAACGAATCAGCCCGCGCTCCTCCGCTAGGGGAATAAACTCACCGGGGCTAACCCAGCCCCATTCGGGGTCGTGCCAACGGCATAGCGCTTCTGCCCCGGTCAGCGTTTGGGTATGTAGATCTACCTGAGGCTGAAAATAGAGCTCAAGCCGCCCTTCTAAAATTGCCCGATGCAGCCGCTCGGTCATCCATTGGCGGCGCTCCAGCGTATGGCGCATGGCCTGGGTGTAGGGGGAGATATTCGTATCACGCTTTTTGGCGTGATGCAGTGCGATGCTAGCCGCGTTGAACAGTTCGCTGACTTTAGCTACATCGCTCGGATAACGCGCGAAGCCAATGCTGACATCCAGGTTAAACACGTGGCGATCCAGACGAATAGGCCGATTCACCAACGCACATAGCTGCTTCACCACCTCATCAAGGCTGGCACGTTCAGTATGGGGGAAAAGGAGCGCGAACTCATCGCCAGAAAGCCGCGCACAGTGGACGCCCGGCAACTCTAAATGGCGTAGTCTTCCTGCCACAGTGGCCAGCAGCTGATCGCCAATTTGATGGCCGTACAGGTCATTAATTTCTTTAAAACGACGCAAATCGAGCAGCAGTAATGCCAGTGGCGACTGCTGCTTTTGGGCCTGCTGGCCCATCTCACGCAGGTGTTCCATAAACTGTACACGGTTCGGCAGCCCCGTGATGCTGTCCGTATAGGCAAGCTGGTGCATATGGCGATGGTCACGCCGTCGCTCTAGCTCAGCTGCGGCTCCGTTAGAGAGAATTTGCAGCA
The DNA here is from genome assembly GCF_001596805.1 of Halomonas sp. KX33721. NCBI lineage: Bacteria > Pseudomonadati > Pseudomonadota > Gammaproteobacteria > Oceanospirillales > Halomonadaceae > Halomonas > Halomonas sp. KX33721. Next base: position 18,613 of record NZ_LVIA01000017.1, read on the forward strand.
CCGATGTGGCGAAGGCATTGGTGGTCAGCGGCGCTTGATAAAACACCATCATCACTCCGATGGCTTCGCCTTTTGCGTTATCTAAGCGTCGACCAATCCATGCCTGCGCACTCAGCGTCGCTCCCGGCAGCGTAAACCGCTGGCCGTGATGCACGACGCTCTCTTGCTCTAACACCACCCGTTCGACGGGGGTGTCACGCAAAAGAAAGGTGTGATTTTTACGGATTTGGCCGTCGACCACTAAGCTTACGGTATGGCCTGTGGTCGCAGGTAATAGGCTATTGGGGTGAGTGTGCTCGCTCTGTTGAGACGGCACAGCTTGGTCTAAGAGGGCAATAAAGCCCGCATCGGCTTCTAACAGCGTGGTGAGTGTAGAAATAAGCTGCTGAAAGTAGCCATCCCCTACCCGCGAGGTGACGGTTGAGGCAACTTGCACCACCGCCTGCTGCACCCGTTGTGCCTCTTGCTGGTCGGTCACGTCGGTAATAAAACCTTCCAGGCAGAGCACGTCGCCCTCATCGGAAAAAATGGCCTGCCCTTGCCCCCACAGCCAGCGTTCGCTGCCGTCGCGATGGCGAATGCGGAACGTCACGCAATAAGGGCGTCGCTGATGAATGGCGGACTGCACGGCTTTAACCAGCCGGTCGTGGTCTTCTTTGTGGATTAAATTCGCAAAACTGGTGATGCGACTATTCTCAAGCTCATCAGGCCGATAGCCAGTCAGCGCTTCAGCGCCCTTGCTCACTAGCTGCATGGTCCAGTCGTTATCATTCAGGCAGCGGTAAGCCATACCCGGCAGGTGATTGAGCAAGGTGTTCAGCCGGCGCTCGCTCTCTTTGGCAGCGGCCTCGCTTTTGCGTAGCGCATTTTCCGCTTGGCGACGCCCTAATTCAGCGCCAGCTTGGGCGGCCGCAATACGCAGAATTTCATTTTCCAATCCATCAAACTGTATTGGCTGATTGTGGAGCACTGCCAGCAGACCAATGGCGGTGCCATCTGGGGCGAATAGCGGCAACCCCATATAGCTATCGGCACCGAGCTGGCTTAGGAGATCGTCTTCTGGAAAGCGGGATTGCACATCGCAGGCGTACAGACAGGGCTCATGGCCCACCACGGTTTCGCAGGGCGTGCCCGCAAGAGGGTAGGTAATATTGGCCTGCAGGGCACCGCTTGACCAAACGGCCAAGGTTTCGGCTATATTAGCTTCAGTGACCACGGCGACCAGTGCGTGGTCGACATTGAGTAGACGAGCCAGCTGTTCCACCAGCGTAGCAAAGAAGTTGGGATGGCCACTGCGCCCAAAACCTTCCGCTAGCTGACGAAAAATCTCTGCTTCTTCTTTGCTTGTGTGCATCGTCGCACTCGCTTATGTCGTTGTAGAGCAGGCTAAGCTTTGCCACTGTTTTAACAAAGCACAGCGACGTTTGCACCATAAACAGCTATCTTATGGAAGAACACTGGGGCCATAAACGATATCGGCCACCCCTAACATTATGTTAGAAACATCTATCGATATTATGTTGACTGCCCGCTTCGCTGCATGGCATTTGAGGAGACACTATGACGGGGCCTAATGCCGTCAGCGAAACACTCTACACCTCGCTGACTGACCAGCTGCCCAGCTTTCTTAGCAGCGCGCTGCTTCAGTGTAACCAGCTGCCTACTCTACCGGCGGTCGCCCTGAACATCTTGGATATCTCTCGGGGCGCTGAGGCTACCTTGAGCGACTATGCCAGTGCCATCGAACATGACCCCGCGTTAACAGCACGGATCATGAGCGTAGCCAATAGCGTCCACTACCTGCGCTCGGCTCAGCCCCCACACACGTGTTTTGATGCCACACAGCGCATAGGGCTAGATGTCACCCTGGCTACCGTATTGAACTTTTGCCTGTTTGAAAACGATCATGGCGCACGCGGTCGCTTACCGTTTTGGCAGCGATCTATCACGGCGGCCGTCGCCGCCAGCTATCTCGCACAGCAGCTTTGTCCTCACCAATCAGGCAGCGTATTCACCACGGCGCTGCTGCAAGATATTGGTATTTTAGCGTTACAAACCGCTTACCCCGGCGACGCAGAGCGACTCTACGGCATCGAGAATACCTCTCATCAACACATTATGCAGGTGGAAAAGCGCTATTTTGGCTGCCACCACGCCCTTGTGGGCGCTTGGTTGCTGGCGAAATGGGGTGCCCATGACAGCTTGATTCACGCCATTCAACACAGTCACGATGGCCTGGATACGGAAGATAACGCGGCACTTTGCCTACGCATCTCCGGCGCCATCGCGGATGCTTGGTTATCGGCGAACCCTGCCGATGCTTTAGCCGGCGTGATGCGCCAGCTCAACGCGTTAACCCCATCAAGCGAGTGGGCCATGTCGGGGCTGTTGGCCCATTTACAGCAAACCCTTCCACCGCTGATGGAGACACTCGGGCTGGGCATGCCGGTCACCGTTGATAGCGTCGCCCTGCTAAAAGAGGCCCAGCAGCGGCTTTTTGAACACACCTTATCACTGAGCGCACGCTTAGATGCTCAGCAAAAAGCGCGGGAAACGCTGCTCAACGATTATGCCGAGCTGCAACAGCGCAGCCGGCTCGACCCGCTAACCCAATTAGCGAATCGCGCTTGGCTAGAGGAGCAGTTACGGGAACGCTTCCGCCTTTGCCTCACAACCGAACGAACCATGTCGGTGGTGTTTATCGACCTGGATCATTTTAAGGTGCTGAATGACCGATATGGTCATCAGGCGGGTGATCAGGTGCTGGCTCACTTCGGCAGGATGCTCGCCTCGTTAATTCGCGTGGGCGATCTTGCAGGCCGCTATGGTGGTGAAGAGTTTCTGGTGATTCTTCCCGATGAAGATGCCGAGGGTGCTCGGCGCTTTGCTGAGCGTATTACCCGGCGGCTGCAGGAGCGGCCCATGGCCCGAGTAGACCAAGAGCCGCTTTACGTGTCCGTATCGATTGGCGTGGCCTGCCTCACCGACGGCGGGTTTGGAGATGAACGGGAGCTTATCGACGCCGCCGATCAAAGCATGTACTTCACCAAGCGCTCTGGCCGGGGCGGTGTATCGGTTTATGGCCACTAACCCCGCCGCTTGTCGGCGGGGCGGTGGAGTAAAGGTTTAGCTCGTCATTGCGTAGGGAAGATAGAGCGCAATGCTGGGGAAGATATGCATAAGCGCAATGGCCAGCATCATCAGCAGGAAGAAGGGCAGCGTGGCCTTGGTAATGGTCAGAATATCTTTGCCGGTTAACCCCTGAATCACAAACAGGTTAAATCCAACCGGCGGTGTGATTTGCGACATCTCCACCACAATCACCAAGTAGATACCGAACCAAATCAGGTCAAAGCCTGCCGCGCTGACCACCGGCATGATAATCGCCGTCACCAGTAGGATGAGCGAAATACCATCCAGAAAGCAGCCCATGATGAGTAGCAGCAACGTGAGCGCAATCAGCAGCATGGTGGGCGACAGCCCCATTTCACCAATCGCCTGAGCGAGCTTCATGGGTACCTGGGTAAAGCCCATGGCTGAGGTTAAAAACGACGCCCCGGCAATAATAAAGGCGATCATGCAGGCCGTGCGTACCGCAGCAAACAGCGAATCGGTAAAAATCGCCCGATTAAAGTGGCCGTTGAACCGAGCAATGATCATCGACAGCACCACGCCAACCGCTGCCGCTTCCGTCGGCGATGCCAGCCCGCCGTAAATCGACACGATAATCCCACCGATCAGCAGCAAAATAGGCACTAACGCCCAGGTATTGCGCAGCTTTTCAGCAAAGCTCATATCGGATTCATCAGCGCCGGTCAGGCCGTCACGGTTGCCTTTCAGTAGCGCCCAGAGCACCAAATAGGCCATGAACAGCGCCAAGATCATCAAGCCTGGGCCAATGCCCGCCATAAACAGCCGCGAGATGGATTGCTCAGTAACCACCCCGTAGACGATCAGCACGATCGAGGGTGGAATCAGCAGGCCCAGGGTAGAGGCACTGGCCAGCGTCCCGATAGCCATATTGCTGTCGTAGCCCCGGCGCTCCAGTTCCGGCAGGGTCATTTTGCCCACCGTGGCACAGGTAGCCGCCGACGAACCGCACACCGCCGCAAACATGCCACTGCCAATGATATTGGTATGCAGCAAGCGGCCCGGCAGACGGTTCAACCAGGGTGAAAGTCCACGGAACATATTGTCCGCCAGCCCCGAGCGAAACAGAATCTCGCCCATCCAGATAAACATCGGCAGCGCGGTTAAATCCCAGCCGTAGCTTGCGCCCCAAAAATCGGAGGCCAGAATCGGGCCAGGGTCAAAAGGGCTGAAAAATTGCAGCGCTATCCACGCTGTGCCTATCAAGGCAAAGGCAATCCACACCCCGCTGCCCAGCAGCAGCACCAGGGTAAAAATAGTCGCTAAACTTAGTAGTAGCACGAGGGTATCTCCCGAGTAGCCGCTTAATGCGCTTCGTTATCGTCGATGGAAGTGGCTTCGCGGAAGCTTGACGGGTCGCGTATGGCAATGCGCCCGGCCATCCACAGCGCTTCTAACAGCGCCAGGGCCAGCAGCCCTACCCCAACGGCCAGCACCACCTGGGGGATCCACAGGGGAATCGACAAAAAGCCCGACGAAACATCGTTGTACTCTAGGCTTTCCCTCGCCAAACCAATCAGGCCGTAGGTCAGTAGTACGCTGATAACCAGCGCAATAATCAGCCCAAACACCTCAAACCACACGCGCACCGCAGAAGGCAGGCGTGAAATCAGTAAGGTCACGCGGATATGGGCATGATGAACAAAGGTGTAGGCCAACCCAAGAAAGGTGGCGCCTACCAATAAATAGGAGGCCATTTCCGAGACGCCGGTAATGCTGACACCGAGCCGCTCCTGGCCGACCAATACCAATAGCGCATCCACTAAACGGAAAGTGACCTGAAGCGCGATCAGCGCACAAATCGCCACCATGCACGCTGCTGCGCCCCAGGCACCGAGGCGGTAGAGTTTGTCGAATTTAAACGTCATGTTCGCAGTCTCACAGAGCGCGTGGAGAAAGGGGCAGCACACAGGCTGCCCCCGAGGATTAACACAGCACCGGAAGGTTAGTTGCTACGCTGGGCACGATACGTTTCCAGCGCTTGCTTGGCTTCGTCATCCGCACGGGACTGCCAATCGGCAAATAGCTCATCACCTGCGGCTTGCAGCGCGGCGGCAACGTCAGCATTAGGCTCGGACACGCTGATGCCGTTCTCTTTCAGAGCTGCCAGGCTTTCATCGTTGTTGTCACGGCTCATCTGCCAGCCACGCTCTTCGGCACGCGCCGCTGCTTCCATCAGCGCTTCTTGAGTGGCTTCATCTAAGCGGTCAAAGCTGCGCTGGCTGATAAACACGATATTCTTCGGCAGCCACAGGTTGGCGTCGGTGTAGTCGGTGACGTAGTCCCACGCGGCCATGGAGTTACCGGTGGAGCTTGAAGTAATCATCGCGTCGACGCGGCCAGTGCTGAAGGCAGTGGGGATATCCGACTCTTCGGTTTCGGTCGGGCTGCCGCCTAGGTTATCAACGAAGCGCTGGGTGTTGATGTTTGGTGCGCGTACGCGCAGCCCATCAAACTGGGCTGGGTCAGTCAGCGGCTCGGCAGTATAAATGCCCTGAGCAGGCCATGCGACGGCGTAGAGCGGAATCAGCCCCTCATAGGCGAATAGCTCAGTAATCATCGGCTTAGTGGCTTCCCACAGCGCATAGGCATCATCGTAGCTACCGGCGACACCGGGCAGCGTATCGACTTCAAAAATCGGGTCGTCGTTAGAGAGAATCGAGAGGAACACTTCACCGGCATCAATCGTGCCACGACGCACAGACGGTTTGATTTCGCCGTGAGACACCAGCGAACCACCGCTATGGACAGTAATGGTGAGTTCGCCGTCAGTGGCTTCTGCCACATCTTCCGCGAACTGCTTGGTGTTTTGGGTGTGGAAGCTGGCATCCCCGTAGGGCGTGGCCATGGTCCACTCGGCGGCCTGAGCCGTGGCGGCGGCAAGGCTGCACGCCGTGGCAAGAAGCAGGGGGGTCGCAATGCGAGTACGCATAGGTAAAGTCCTCTTATTCATAGGGATGGAGGTGCTGCACAGGGGTGGAGGAGGCGGCGCTAGGGGTCACCCAACGCCCGGTAAAACACGTGTTAGTAATCTCGGTATGCTTTTCAGCGGCATACTCTAGCGCGCACTCCTGCGCCAGGCGGCCAACGCCACGGCAGAAGCGTGGATGATTTGCACTGCGCCAAATAACATCATAGTGCATGGCCGGTAACGGCGTGGGGAGCGCTAAACGATACAACTCCCCACGCCGCCACTCATCCAGCACGGTGGCTACTGGTAGCGCGCCGATACCCAGCCCTTCCGTGGTTAAACGCACAATCGTCATCAGCGTGCTCACACTATGAATACGCGGCTGTTGAACACCTTGGTCGGCTAAATAACGCACTAACTCTTCATACGGACGCGCTAGCTTGCCAAAGGAGATAAACGGCAGCGTTGAATGCCAAGCATCGGGGCGTTTGCTTAACATCTGGGCGTGTCGAGGTGAAACAAACATCCCCATTTCATAGGGGCTGAGCGTCTCATGGTCAATTTGCTCTGAAGGCAGGTAGCCGTTCATGGCTAGCAGAATATCCAGCTCATTGCTGTTCAGCCGCTCGTTCAGCGCCGGGGAGTAATCCACGGTGAGCTCAATAATCAACCGCGGGTAGCGCTCGGTGAGCCGCTGCATAAACGTGGGGAACCAACTGTGAGCAATGGTTTCAATCGTGCCCAGGCGCAGCGGGGCGGAAAAGTCTTCTTCACTATCGAAAAGTTTAAGGGCTTCATCGCGCTGGGCCAGCATACGTTCGGCATGCAGGAAGAACTCCCTACCACGCATAGTAGGCTGAATAGGCCGCGCCGAGCGCTCAAGCAGTAGCTCGCCCACCGTGCTCTCTAAACGCGAGATACGCTCAGATATCGACGGTTGCGTAATGTGTAAACGCACCGCCGCTTTACGAAAAGAGCCAAGTTTCACCGCCCAAACAAAGGCGTCGAGTTCCTTAAAATCCAGCATCGTGCTTAACCAGCCTGTAATGAAGCATTCACGGGAAGCACAGCGTCAAGCGCCTCCACCACGCCACACACCATGGTCTCCCATCGTGAGGCATTGATATGCAAATGTAAGTGAAACATGTCGTGTTGGGCACGGACATGCTGTCGCGGGGCTGGCAACCGCATGTGGTACTCCTCGAAATCACCCTTTCATTGCCATTTTTATTGGTGGCGCAACGGCGCTACATCAGGCGGATAAGGGCATCTCTTTTGTAATCTTTTTTGAGTCGCTTTATTTAGTTGATAATCGTATAGCGCCCTAGCGTCAACTATTTTTCCACTAAATAACAGCATGATAGGAAGCACCGATACTTAATATCGCTAAAAACGATTGGCACTTGTGACGCAGGCTCCATATATTATTTTTGCGCTAACAACACCATAAATAGGCTCATTAATACGTCATCACTATGAGCAAATAGACTGACTCATTTGGCTAATGAATAGCGATATCAATTACTAACAACACACAACCCGGCAGGAGACGTTATGGCGATTCCGCTGCTTAACTGCGATATGGGCGAAAGTTTCGGCAACTGGTCGATTGGCTTGGACGCTGAGGTCATGCCCCACGTTGACTGTGCCAACATTGCCTGCGGCTACCACGCATCCGACCCCCATGTGATGCGCAAGACGGTGGCGCTTGCCGTCCAGCATGGCGTCAAGATCGGCGCGCACCCCGGCTATCCCGACTTGATGGGCTTTGGCCGCCGTTCCATGGCCTGCTCGCCGGCCGAAGTGGAAGACATGATGCTCTACCAGATCGGCGCGCTGGCAGGCATTTGCCAAGCGGAAGGCACCGCACTTAGCTATGTCAAACCCCACGGGGCGATGTACAACGACATGGCTGCCAATCTGGAATTGCTGGAAGGCGCCATGCGCGCCGTGAAGGCATTCGATGCCCGCCTGCCGCTCATGGTGATGGCCACCGCCAACCCAGAGCCGCATCGTCAATTAGCGGAAAAAATGGGCGTGACGCTGTGGTTTGAAACCTTCGCTGACCGCGCTTATGAGGCCACTGGGCATCTCGCGTCTCGCCGCCTGCCGGGGGCTGTGCATCACGACCAAGCCACTATCGTCGCCCAAGCCGTTGCCCTGGCCAAAGGCGAAGCGCTGACCGCCCGGGATGGCAGCGCCTTGCAGTTGCCCTGCGACACGCTCTGCGTGCATGGCGATAACCCCGAATCCGTGGCCGCCGTGCGCGCCATTCGTGAGGCCTTTACGGCGCTGGAGTCCGCGTGAAACTGCGCTTAGAAACGGCGGCGATGGACGCCCTGACGGTGCGCCTGTTCGATGCCATTGATGAAAGCAATATGGCGTGGATCATGGCCGCTGACGAGGCGCTGCGGCGCGCCTTTGATCACGCGCTGATTGATCTCATCCCGTCATACACCACCCTGCTGGTGCATTACGACTGCCAGAAGCTCACTTTTGCCCAGGCCACGACGCTGGTGCGTAGCGCACTGCGCAATCTCACGCCCGCCGATGCCCAAAAGGGCCAGCTCCACGAAATCCCCGTATGGTACGACGAGAGCGTTGGACCGGAGCTGCCCACCGTTGCCAAGCGCGCTGGGCTCAGCGTCGAGGCGCTGATTGAGCGCCACTGCAGCCACGACTATTGCGTGTTTGCACTGGGCTTTGCCCCTGGCTACGGCTTTATGGGCCTGGTAGATGAGGCCATTGCCACGCCGCGTTTAAAAACGCCCCGCCGCCGCGTGGCGGCCGGAAGCGTGGGCATTGCCGACCGGCAAACCGCCATTTACCCCCTGCTTTCGCCGGGCGGCTGGAACATTCTTGGCAGAACGGCCGTGCCGCTTTTCGAGCACGCCAAACGTGGCGAGCCGCTGCTGCGACCGGGCGATAAAGTGCGCTTTAAGGCGATATCCCAATCAGAATTTGAAGCGGCTGGGGGCGATACCACCCCGCTGGAGGAGCGGTCATGAGCCACCCCATGTTGACCGTAAAGCAAGCCGGACCGCTGGCGCTGATTCAAGATGCGGGCCGCTTCGGCGTCGGCCACTTAGGCGTGACTCAGGGCGGTGCCGCCGACTGGATCGCCTTCCGCTGGGCCAACTGGCTACTGGGCAACCCGCTGGAGAGCGCCGCGCTGGAAATCGTCATGGGCGGCAACCTCACCCTGGTGGCCAATAGCGACGTGCGCCTTGCCCTCACAGGAGCCGACCTTGCCGCTACGCTGGAGGGCCAACCGCTGGCGCCCAACGACAGCTTTGTAATGCAAGCGGGCCAAACGCTGGTCTTTCGCCAGCCGAAAAAGGGCCTGCGCGCGTACCTCGCCTTTCCTGGCGGGCTTGATGCGCCAATCGTGCTAGGCAGCCAAGCCTGCTCGGCAAGAGAGCACATCGGCGGCCTGCACGAAGATGGCAAACCGCTTAAAACCGGCGACCAGCTCACCTGGAAAGGCAGCAGCGCCACGCCGCGTCAGTTGCCCCAAGGCACTCAGCTTCCTCTGCCTGATGCAGTAGACACCGTGCTGGACATGGTGCTGGGCTCCCAGGCCGCGCACTTTGCCGGGCGCAGCCTGTTCGATGCCTTCAACCAGCCCTGGACCGTGGACCAACGCGCCGACCGCATGGGCATTCGACTGACCGGCAAAGCGCTGAACAGCCGCCTGGGCGGTATCGTCTCCGAGGGCATTCCGTTAGGGGCCGTGCAGATTCCTCCCGATGGCCAACCGATCATCCTGATGAACGACCGCCAAACCATCGGTGGCTACCCGCGTTTGGGTGCTTTAACCCCCATGGCCTGCGCCCGCCTCGCCCAGTGCCTGCCGGGCACCAAGGTGCGCTTGCAGCCCATCAGTGCGACGCAGGCGCAGGCGGCCTACAGAGCGCAGTTATTGAAGTGGCAGTAAGGCTAAAAAGCCCCTCATCAGGGGCTTTTATCGCTAGGGTGCCTAATGAGCCGCTTGCTTGGTCGCCGGGTCATTGGCAGTGCGACGCTGCTGTGTACCCAACTCTTCCGCGATGGCGGCAAAGAAAGCATCGGTAGAGTCTTGATGAGGCTTGGTCACAAGACTAACGCCAACAAACAGCACACTCGCGACCACAATGCCCCATACACCGGCAGGCAGGCCCAACAGTGAATTGCCGGTGGCATACATCAGCAGCACAAAGGCGCTGGTACCCACCACGCTGGTCAGTGCACCGGCAGCCGTGCCGCGCTTCCAATAGAAAGCACCGATCAGCGCAGGCACCATAGCCACCAAGCCCGATGAGGCGGCCACCGACAGCACCGCAATCAGGTCAAGCTGCAGCTCTGCGAAGGCCAGCGCCATCAGTGCAATCACCGGCACTACACACTTACCCACCAGCAGTTGTCGCTTTTCACTAACGCTGGGTTTGAGGTTGGCATAGACGTCGCGGGAGACCATGGACGCCAGCGTCAGCATGATTGAATCGATCGTGGAAACGGCGGCGGCCATAATGCCGATCATCACTATCACGCCTAATACGGGCGGCACAAACTCTGAGGCCAGTAGCGTGGGCGTGGCTAAATCGGCGCGCTCTAGGCTAGGGAAAGCAGCCAAAGCCGAGAACCCCCAAAGCACCGAAACGAGGGTGTAAATAAAACCGAACACCAAAAAGCCAATCAGCATGTGGCGCATCGAGCGCAGCGACGAGGGCATGAAAAGACGCTGGCTGACCTGCGGATTTGAAAGGCTAAAGAAGAACCAGGGAATGGTGAGCCCCAAGAAGGTGACAAAGCTGAATAGTCCTGGGCCAGGTACCGTCAGGGACTGCGGGTGCTCCGTTGCCAGCGTATCGAAGAGCGCACCAAAACCGCCCAGATTTTGAATCACCAGAAAGGCTACCAGGGTAGAGGCCACAATCATCATGATGGCCTGGAGCGAGTCGGTCCACATGACCGAACGAATCCCCGCGATATAGGAGAAGAAAATGGCGATCACCGTGGCTAGCACGACCCCGGTGGTAAAGGTAATGGCGCCATCAGTAATACCCTGCAACAGGTAGCCGACACCAGCGAGCTGAACGGCGGAATAAGGGATCAGGAAGATACAGCTGGCAATCGACACGGCCATGGCCACCTGCTTGCTATGGTAGCGGTGGCTCAGCATCTCGCTGGGCGTCACGTAGCCAAACTTTTTGCCAACTGCCCAGAATTTAGGGCCGAACACCGCCACCAGCGAGACACCGGCAAAATAGATGATTTCAAAACCGAAGGCGCCCACGCCGCCCGCATAGGTCAGGCCAGCCAGGCCCACCATCATAAAGGCGCTATACGTCGTGGCACTGTAGCTCAGCGCCGAGACAAACCCGTTCATTTGGCGGTTACCCAAAAAGTAGCCGGACATGCTTTCTGAACCGCCTTTCGCCGGGCGTTGGCGCGACAGAATAGCAATGCCTATGGCCACTAATAAGTAGATAGCAATGGACCACCAAATGAGCGACTCAGTCATCGCTATGTTCCTTAAAGTCTGTCGTAATAAACACGTTCAGAGCAATGATGGCCACCCCGGCCACGGCCCAAAACAAAAAGCTGCCGTACCATCGCGACACGTCGCTTAACAGCGTGTAAGGCACTAAATAACTTAACAAGACAACGGCCCATACTAGCCATATCCATTTACTGCGTTTCATCGTCGATCTCGTATTGTTACGTCGGTGGAAAAGCACGCGCTACTGTAGCAAAGCTGACGGACCAGCAGTGCCTAGGCACGCTTTCGCCAGCATACGGCTTAACTATGCTGCTTGCCGATGCAGAAATACAAAAAAGGCACCCAAAATAGGGTGCCTTAGATAGTGCGACTTGCGGTTGCTGACTTACGACGCGACGTCGAAACGGTCGGCGTTCATCACTTTGGTCCAGGCGGCGACGAAGTCTCTGACGAACTTCTCGCCGTTATCGTCCTGGGCGTACACTTCTGCGTAAGAGCGCAGCAGCGAGTTGGAACCAAATACCAGATCCACCCGCGTGGCGGTCCACTTCACGGCACCGGTCTTGCGGTCGCGGATTTCGTAGGCGTTGTTACCTACCGGCTTCCAGCTGTTCCCCATATCGGTCAGGTTCACAAAGAAGTCGTTGGTCAACTGGCCTTCACGATCGGTGAATACGCCGTGTTTGGTGCCACCATAGTTGGTGCCCAGTACGCGCATACCGCCCAGCAGCACGGTCATTTCCGGGCCGGTTAAGCCCATCAGCTGCGCACGATCCAGCAGCATCTCTTCCGGCTTCACCACATACTCTTTCTTCTGCCAGTTGCGGAAGCCATCGGCCAGCGGCTCCAGCGGTGCGAAGGAGTCTGCGTCGGTCATCTCAGCGGCCGCATCGCCACGGCCTTTCAGGAAGGGAACGCGTACATCGTAACCTGCTGCTTTCGCGGCTTTCTCGATGCCTACGCTACCAGCCAGAACGATCACGTCCGCGATGCTAGCGCCGGTGTCGGCGGAGATCTGCTCGTAGACGCTGAGCACTTTCGCCAGGCGCTCCGGCTCGTTGCCCTGCCACTCGTTCTGTGGGGCCAAGCGAATGCGGGCACCGTTAGCACCGCCGCGCATGTCGGAACCGCGATAAGTACGGGCACTGTCCCAAGCGGTGGAGACCATCTCACTAATGCTCAGGCCACTTTGTGCAATTTTCTGTTTGACCACTTCTTCACAGTAGTCGGTGTTACCTGCCGGAATCGGGTCTTGCCAAATCAGGTCTTCTGCCGGCACTTCCGGGCCGATGTAACGTGATTTCGGGCCCAGGTCACGGTGCGTCAGCTTGAACCAAGCTTTCGCGAAAGTCTTCTTGAAGTACTCCGGATCGGCCATGAATTTTTCGCAGATAGCGCGATAGGTCGGATCTACCTTCATCGCCATATCCGCATCGGTCATGATCGGGTTGTGGCGAATAGAGGGGTCGCTGGCGTCAACCGGCTTGTCTTCCTCTTTGATGTCAATCGGTTCCCACTGGTGGGCACCGGCAGGACTCTTTCTCAGTTCCCACTCGTAGCCGAACAGCAGGTCAAAATAGCCCATATCGAATTTCGTGGGGTTGGTGGTCCACGCACCTTCAATGCCCGAGGTCACGGCGTTGCTCGCCTTGCCCTGCATGTTGGGGTTGCCCCAACCTAAGCCCTGGTTTTCAACGTCAGAGGCTTCTGGCTCAGGGGCTAACGCAGAGGCATCGCCATTACCATGGCATTTACCGACGGTGTGGCCGCCAGCTGTGAGGGCTGCGGTCTCTTCGTCGTTCATCGCCATACGGGCGAAGGTTTCGCGCACCTGCTGTGCAGTTCTCAGCGGATCAGGCTGGCCGTTAACACCTTCCGGGTTCACATAGATCAGACCCATCTGGACAGCCGCCAGCGGGTTTTCCATAGTCTCTGGCTTGTTCACGTCGCCGTAGCGTTCGTCAGAAGGTGCCAGCCACTCTTTTTCGTCACCCCAGTAGATATCTTTTTCGGGTTCCCAAATATCGACGCGGCCGAAAGAGAAGCCGTAAGCAGGTAAGCCCATGGACTCATAAGCCACGGTGCCAGCCAGAATCATCAAGTCTGCCCAGCTGATTTTGTTGCCGTACTTCTTCTTGATCGGCCACAGCAGACGGCGCGCTTTATCCAGGCTGACGTTGTCCGGCCAGGAGTTGAGCGGTGCAAAACGCTGGCTGCCGGTACCGCCGCCCCCACGGCCATCAGCAATACGGTAGGTGCCTGCGGAGTGCCAAGCCATACGGATCATCAAACCGCCGTAGTGCCCCCAGTCAGCGGGCCACCACTCTTGGCTATCGGTCATCAACGCGTGGACATCTTTCTTCAGCGCGTCGAAATCGAGCTTGCGTACTTCTTCACGGTAGTTGAAATCCGGATCCATCGGGTCTGATTTGCGATCTTGCTGATGCAAAATATCCAGGTTCAACCCTTCCGGCCACCAATCTTTGTTGGAAGTACCGGTCGAGGTGTTACCACCGTGCATGACAGGACATTTACCGCTCATAGCTCTCTCCCTTATTGCTCTATGCCTTGGCGATACCAAGGGAACAAATGCTCTGCATCATGGCTGTACGCAACTGTGTCGACGCCAGCGGATGCGGTATTCATGTCTTACAGTTTTAAAGCACCTTCCCGATAGTCACAATTTGCATTTAATCACCAAGCTGATAGCTATTAGTAATCAAACGTGAAGCGGAGCGCTAAGCGCTCCGCTCCATGCCAGTCTACCGCTTCACTGAATTACTCCACCAGTGGTAACAGCGCATTTAAGCTATCGCGGGCATCGCCGTAGAACATTCGCGTGTTCTCCTTGAAGAATAGCGGGTTCTCAATGCCCGAGTAGCCAGTGCCCTGGCCACGCTTGCTGACGAACACCTGCTTCGCTTCCCATACTTTGAGCACCGGCATCCCCGCGATGGGGCTGTTGGGGTCCTCTTCGGCGGCAGGATTGACGATGTCGTTGGAGCCGATGACGATGACCACGTCGGTACTGGCAAAGTCGTCGTTGATCTCGTCCATTTCCAGCACGATATCGTAAGGCACCTTAGCTTCCGCCAGCAGGACGTTCATATGGCCTGGCAAGCGCCCAGCCACGGGGTGAATCCCGAAGCGGACGGTTTTGCCAGCGGCGCGCAGCTTGCGGACTAAATCACTCACCGCCGTTTGCGCTTGGGCCACCGCCATGCCGTAACCCGGCACGATGATGATGCTGTCGGCGTCGTTCAGTGCGGTAGCGACGCCATTGGCGTCGATGGAGACCTGCTCGCCTTCGATTTCGGCAGCGGGGCCAGTAGTGCCACCAAAGCCGCCTAGAATCACGCTGACAAAGTTGCGGTTCATCGCCTTACACATAATGTAAGAGAGAATTGCACCAGAGGAACCCACCAGCGCACCGGTCACGATCAGCAGGTCGTTGGAGAGCGTGAAACCAATCGCCGCCGCCGCCCAGCCGGAGTAGCTGTTCAGCATCGAGACCACTACCGGCATGTCCGCTCCGCCGATGCCCATGATCAGGTGGTAGCCGATAAAGAACGCCAACGCCGCAATCACCAGCAGCGTCCAGAAGCCTGCGCCGTTGAGGTACATAATCGCCAACAGCAGCGAGAGCGCCGCCGCACCCGCATTCAGCATATGGCCGCCGGGCAGCTGCTTGGGCTTACCGTCCACCTTGCCCGCCAGCTTACCGAAGGCAATCACCGAACCGGTGAACGTCACCGCGCCAATGAAGATACCCAGCACCACCTCGATTTGCAGAAACATCAGCTCATCGGGGGCTTTGGTTGCCACCAGTGCCGCAAAGGCGGAGAACTGGTCCAGCGATGCTTCAGCGGCGCGGGCAGCCATCACACGGCGGCGTTCTAGGTCTGCGCTCCAGGCCACGAAAACCGCTGCCAAGCCCACAAAGCTGTGCAGCGCGGCCACGAGCTGGGGCATTTCGGTCATCTCAACCTTGCCCGCTACGTAAGCACCAATGGCTGCGCCAATCAGCATCATCGGGATAAGCCACCAGTAGCCGCCGATACCGGGGCCGAACGAGGTGAAAAACACCGCCAGCGCCATACCGACAATGCCGTACCACACGGCGCGCTTGGCTTTTTCCTGGTTACTCAAGCCGCCCAGCGACAGAATAAACAGCACGCTTGCCGCAATCGCTGCGGCAGATACGAATCCTTGCTCTAACATATCGTCTCTCCGCCGCTTAGGATTTTTGGAACATGGCCAGCATCCGGCGTGTTACCAGGAAGCCACCCACGATATTGATTGATGCGATTAACACCGAAATAGCCGCCAGCACGCTAACCACCGCGCTGCCCGAGCCAATCTGCAGGATCGCTCCCAAAATAATGATACCGGAAATGGCGTTAGTGACCGCCATCAGCGGTGTATGCAGCGAGTGGCTCACTTTCCAAATCACCTGGAAGCCGATAAAGCAGGCCAGCACAAACACAATAAAGTGCTGCATAAACGAGGCAGGAGCGACTAACCCCAGTAGCAGCATCAGCGCGCCGCCCACTGCCAACATGGTCACTTGGCTCTTCGTTTGCGCTTTGAAGGTGGCAAGCTCAGCGGCTTTCTTCTCTTCTGGAGTCGGCGCTTTCTCTTTTTTCTTCGGCTTGGCCGCGCCAATGGCTTTGACCTTCGGCGGCGGCGGTGGGAAGGTGATCTCCCCTTGGTGAGTCACCGTGGCCCCACGAATCACGTCGTCTTCCATATTGTGATGGATAACGCCGTCTTTCTCAGGGGTAAGGTCGGTGAGCATGTGGCGAATATTGGTGGCGTAGAGCAGTGAGGCCTGTGTCGCCATGCGCGAGGGGAAATCGGTATAGCCGACCACTATCACGCCGTTATCGCTTACCACCCGCTCATCGGGCTTGGTCAGGTCGCAGTTACCGCCCTTCTCGGCGGCCAAATCCACGATCACCGAACCGGGTTTCATGGCGGCGACCATGTCTTCCAGCCAGAGCTTGGGCGCGGGCTTGCCGGGAATCAGTGCCGTGGTAATCACGATATCCACGTCCGGAGCCTGTTCGCGGAAGCACGCCAGCTGCTTTTCGCGGAACTCAGGGCTTGAGGGGGCCGCGTAGCCACCGCTCTCGGAGCCGTCCTGGCTCTCGTCGAAATCAAGGAACAGGAACTCAGCGCCCATGGATTCGATCTGCTCAGAAACCTCAGGGCGCACGTCAAAGGCGCGCACTACGGCGCCTAGGCTGGTCGCCGTGCCAATCGCCGCCAAGCCCGCCACCCCAGCACCGATCACCAGTACTTTCGCAGGCGGCACCTTGCCCGCCGCCGTCACCTGACCGGTGAAGAAGCGGCCAAAGTTATTGCCCGCCTCGATCACTGCGCGGTAGCCCGCAATGTTGGCCATGGACGACAGCGCATCCATCTTCTGCGCCCGAGAAATACGCGGCACCATGTCCATCGCGATCACGGTAGCGCCTTGGGCTTTGCACTTCTCCAGTAACGCTTCGTTTTGCGCGGGCCAGAAGAAGGCAATCAGCGTTTGACCTTCACGCAGCCGCTCGGCCTCTTCATCAGAAGGCTCGCGGACTTTAATGACCACCTCAGCGTCGCGCCAAAGCGCGTCGGCACTCTCCGCCACGGTCACGCCAGCATCACGATAAGTGTCGTCATTAAAACCCGCTGCCAAGCCGGCACCTGTTTCGATGAGGCATTCATGGCCCAGCTTCTGCAGGTGCTTTGCGCTCTCGGGGGTCAACGCGACTCGCGCTTCTCCCCGAGCAATCTCTTTCGGTGCGCCTATTTTCACACGCTTTCTCCCTTGGTTTGTCCGCGTTCAGCGCCCAATCCCTTGCAGCCGGGTGGTTGCCCCAACGTCTTTGGGCGCTGTCTACTCACTATTATCTACTCACTATTGCCTATTCACTATTGCGCGAAAAAATGCGCCAGATAGCAGTTTAGGATCTAATGCCGAGCCCGCCAGTGACCATTCAACCTTTGATTCAACTGTGTTGTTTATCTACAACACAACGACATACACGTCATTTTTCTACCGGCTAGCACTCTGTGCAAACGCGGTCAGCTCGTCATAGAGCCACACGTTTTCAGGGGCATTGGCGTAGAGACTATGCTGGATCAGTGTCATGGTTAAGGCGGGTAGTTCTTCAGGTGGGGCAACCATGCGAACAGGCAGCATCGCGACAAAGCGCTCGGCCATTTGCCGGGGTAAGGTAATAATGGCGTCGGTGAGCGCCACCACCCGCGCGGCGGCGATGTAGTTGAGGTTTTTCGAGATCACCCGGCGGCTCAGCCCATGCTGGGCTAGGCAGCTCTCAATGCGGCTGGGCAGCAGGCCGCTGATATCGGCAAGCTCCACATGGGGCTGGCGGGCAAACTCCTCTAGCACCAAAGCGTCGCCTACATGAGGGTTCTGCTGGGCGGCTAGGCACACCAGCTCTTCATGCATCCAGGGCGTTTGCACCACGCCGCTAGGGAGCGATGACTGGCGATCCAGCCCTACCACCATGTCTACTTGGCGCTGCTCTAGGGCTTCGCTTAGCACTTCTGGGGTAATCAACTCAATGGAGAAACTAATGCCCGGCGCATAGCCCAACAGCTGGCTAAGAAACGCCGGATACATGACCTCTTCGAAGTAGTCGGTGGTCGCCAGCGTAAAGCGCCGAGTGCTGGTGGCGGGCGCGAACGTGGCGGGTGGAGCCAAGCCCGCTTGCAGCGCCGCCAACGCCTGCTGCACCACTGGCAACAGCGCCATGGCGCGGGGCGTGGGCTGCAGGCCCTGATCGGTGCGCACCAGCAACGGATCGTCGAGCGCTTCTCGCAGGCGCTTGAGGGCATGGCTTAGCGCTGGCTGGCTTAAATGCAGTTTTTCGGCAGCGCGGGTGACATGGCGCTCGCGCATCAGCGTCTCAAACACCAGCAGAAGATTTAGATCAAAGTGGCGAAGCGAACGCATAGCACCTCACTATTCATAGTGTGAATGATTTCATTCTAAACATTCATTTCATTCATCTCGAAAAATTCCTTATCGTCGCGCTTCCTTGAGCATCCCCGCCCGCGCTTGCCACCCTTTTCTTACTGTTGCACACCATAGGAGTACACGTTAGGTGACCCCATCTCAGATCATGCCCAGCCTGTTTGGTGACGTTATCTCCACGTTTATGGGCGTGCCCAAAGCTACCGACCCCAACGCCACCGATGCCGAGGTAGTGGTCAGTGGTGTACCGTTTGACCTAGCCTGCTCTGGCCGTTCAGGCACGCGTATGGGGCCGAACGCGATTCGCCAAAGCACCGCTAACCTGATTTGGGAAGGCAAGCGCTGGCCGTGGGATTTTGCTCTGGAAGATCGCCTTCGGGTGTGCGATGCCGGCAACCTGGATTACGCCTACGGCGAGCCGGAAAGCCTGGTAGACAACCTGGAAACCCACGCTATGCGCTGGTTGAATGCAGGCAAAAAGATGCTGACGCTGGGCGGTGACCACTACATCAGCCTACCGCTGCTACGCGCCCATGCCCGTGAACATGGCCCGCTGGCACTGATTCACTTTGATGCCCATACCGATACCTATGAGCAAGGCACACGCTTTGACCACGGCACGATTTTCCACCACGCCTTGCAGGAAGGCTTGGTCGTGCCGGAGCACTCGCTGCAAATCGGTATTCGTACCAGCTATGACCGCAACAACCACCCTTACGAAGTGCTGGACGCCGACTGGGTGAACGACCACGGCCCGGCGGCAGTGCTGGAGCGCATTCGCGCGCGGGTTGGCCATCACCCAGCCTACGTGACGCTGGACATCGACGGCCTGGACCCCGCCTTTGCGCCGGGCACCGGCACGCCGGTATGCGGCGGTATGTCCACCGATCTGATGCTGAAAGTAATGCGCGGCATGGTGGGGATGGAGCTGGTGGGTATGGACCTAGTGGAAGTGAACCCCGCCTACGACCACGGCGACATTACCTCACTGGCCGCCGCGACGCTGGGGCTGGAGTTTTTGTATGTGCTGGCGGCGTCTAAGCGCGGTTAAACGCGTAAGGCAAGGAAGTTCACCTTGGCGATGATGCCAAGGCGGATCAGCTTATGCAGTAGGCGGAGGAGTACGGGAATGTTCATAGCCGCTAACCTAGGCATTAAGCAAACCGCCTAGCGGTATGTTCGTCTACACGTAGATTCATCTACCTTAAAGCCCACCAACGCGGTGGGCTTTCGCTACACTCCAGAAACCAAGCACCACGCCCACAGCGCAACAGTGTTAGCTACACCTTCGCTTTACCAGCAATTACCGACTGAAACCCAGCTTCCGTGATGGGCTGTTTTTCGGCATCCACCACCTTACCACCGATACGCGCCAGCTCTTTCGCTAGCTTTACCAAACGCACTAGCTGCAGCTTGTTCGGCGTAGCATTCGGTGACGTTTTGATCATTTTCACCGTTACGCCTTTTATCGGAAAATCACCATTACCCTGGTTGAAAGAGGGCAACGTGCCCGGCGGATAAGCATTAGCAATAAGCAGCGGGTTACGCGGAGAATCACCCGCTAGCGTAAACGTTCTACTGCTGCTCTCATACACTGCACCGGAGGAAGCCAGCACAATACTTAGGCGCTCATTGCTGGCCATAGAAGGGTCATCAAACATCACAAACAGCCCCCAGGCACCGGCATTTTCATCTACTAACACAGGGGTATCAGCAGGCGTGTAGGGGCTGGATGGAGTCTTCGGCAGCGATTTAGAACCCTTGGCAGTACGAAACGTGACGCCTAGTGTATGCCCGCTTAACAGCAAATATAACACCACTATGCCGCAGGTAAGGCAGAGCCAGATCGACAAAATGGCGAGTGTGAGGACTAATTGTGTGGAATCCACCGCCGACTCTCTTCTCATGGGTGTGATAAGCACGGCCTAGGTGTACAACTGGGCCGTGCAGCCAATTTGGGTCTATCAACCCCATAGCATACACCAAACACCCCTAAGTATATTTTAACATAAACTCGATTTACGCGATAAATGTCTTACCTACTTACTCGTACAACAACCCTTTCGTATGCACCCGCTGCTGTTTTATCGCGTCGTCCAAAATCGTCGTAAGCGCCATTAAACCGCCCCACTTGCCCTAACCGTATTGAGCCGCTTTTTTTGAAGCAGGCAGCTCTGCATTCCAGGGCAAGAGAGCTTCCAGCTGTTCGAGGGTAACTGCATCACAAAGCCGTTGTCTTCCCACATCAGACACTTAATCTTGTTGCGCTGCCGGTTGGTGAACGCATAAAGCGCGCCGGAGAACGGACTGTGCCCCAGCTCCTGCTCGACAATCAACGCCAGGCCGTTGGCCTGCTTGCGGAAATCGATGGGCTGTCGATACAGGTATATCTCCGGCAGGTCCCAGGAGGGGCGCAGATAGCGGTGGCGCATTACAGTTGCCTCAGCACGGCACCGAGCAACTCCACATTGCCGGCGTGCAGGCCGGTGATCGAGACGCCGCCGGGCAATGACACCGTTAATCCTTCTGACGACTCCGGACCAGGCACTGCCGATACCTTGGCAAACCCAGGCGACGACACGGGTTGCTCCGGAAACGACGCCTCCGGTTCGGTCAGCTTTTTACGCCAATAAACAAAGCGGCAATAAGTCAGTGATTGCTGCTGGCAGTAGGCCATGCCGGACAAACCGGACGCCTGCCAGTCTTCGATACGTTGCTGCCAGAGCCGTCTGCGTTCGATGTGTGTCATGCTGATTCCTCCTGGTGTTTATGAGGAAATCAGTGTGGGCAATTTCAGGGCGTGGCTGTAGGTGCCGATTTACGGGCGCTTATGCTGGGGTCGTATTGCCACGCCAATCTCCTTATTATCTTACGCTTTGCTTTTTTGCCAGTTTACCTGGGGTACACGTTGACCAACAGCGCAGTAACCACCAAAACAGGTCACAGCTTAGCGTTTAAAACATAAAAAAAACGCCACTTACGAGGCGCCTACACCGCGAACAGTTCCTTGCCGTTATCTTGTGATTACCCTCATAACGACGTAAATTCTTAATTAGAAGATGGCTACCCCGCTAAAAGAGGCACCTCACATGATCGCAACCTGCGAATTGAGCGATTTTGGCCCCATTACCTCGTTCAATACCGAGGGCTTTGACAACCTCAACCTTATCATCGGAAAAAATAGCAGCGGTAAAACATGGCTACTGAAACTGCTTTATGCCGTTATCCGCTCACAAGAAGAGCATGGCCGAGGAGATGATAATCGCGAATTTTACGAGGTGCTCAGCGATAAGCTTTACTGGACTTTCCAAACAGACCACCTGGGTGATTTAGTTAAGAAAGGCAAACAGAACCGTCTTAAACTCGCCACCACGATGCAAGATGGCGGCCAACTGACAGTGGAGTTCAGCGCCACCACCAGCAAGCAGGTGAAGCCCAGCCACAACACGCTGTTGCCACGCACCGATAATACGATCTTTTTGCCCCCCAAGGAGGTGCTATCGCTGTGGAACATTATCCTTAAAAGCGCGCTACAAGACCGCACCTTCGGCTACGATGCCACCTATTCAGACCTTGTTCTCGCATTACAAAACCAACCGCAAAAAGGTCGTAATTACGATAGTTTTTCCCAGTCACGCTCCATGCTAGAGGCCATGTTTCAAGGGCGGGTGGTCTTTGAAGACAATCAGTGGATTTACAAACAAGGCCACGCCAAATACTCCATCCATGGCACTGCCGAAGGTATCAAAAAAATCGCCATACTGGACACGTTGCTGGGTAACCGCTTTTTAAGCCCTCACTCAGTGATCTTCATTGATGAGCCGGAATCCGCGTTACACCCGACCGCGATTATCAAGCTACTGGATATTCTGGGCCTATTAGCCAAGCAAGGTATCCAGGTGTTTATGGCCACTCACTCGTATTACGTGGTGAAAAAAATGGTGTTAATGGCCAAGCAAACACAAAAGCGCATTCCATGCTTTATGCCCAATGACGACGGGGTATGGTCAGAAAGTTGCCTATTACGTGATGGCCTGCCCGACAACGACATTATCAACGCCTCGATTCGTCTCTTCGAAGAAGAGTTTGACGGCATTTAATCGCGAGCGACTGGCATGATAAAGATTCAAGAATCAGGCCTAACCTTTGGCCCCTTTATAGATGATGATCTGCTTTATATAGAAAAGCACCCGCCACAGCGCTTAAAGCAGCAGGTAAAACTCTGCGAGTTTGTTTGGTGGAATACCGCCAAACAGCAACTGGTGGCGGTTGAAGCCAAAAGCTCAGTGCCAGACGCCACCAACGACCCAGATGCCTATGCAGCGTTCTGGCGTGACATCAACGAAAAATTCGACAATGCGTTTCAGATGATAACGTTAGCCGCGCATGATCGTCCTCAACACACTACAAGCACACTCCCTGCCTCCTTTCAAACGCTGCCATGGCCTACGATGTCTATTGTGATGTATGTCGTGATACCCAAAGTACCTGATAAATTCCTAGCGATGCTGACCGACAAACTACGCGCAGAAATGAGCGTTAAGCAACGTTTGTGGCAAGCCGAGATGTTTGTAATTAACCGCCAAAAGGCAGCGAAAAAGCAGTTGGTATAGTCAAACTGTTTAAAAAATATTATTCAACACAAACCTTTTATTTAAATCTTCACCTGTTTTAATATTACCTGAATCCGTGAAGCCGGCGCCGACACTTTCCCTATCACCGCCAGCGAGCACTTTTTGATCATTCGCCCCGTGCAAGTTGGCTTTCGCAAGCCCGTTATTGCCAAAACCCACCGTGCTGATCGGTGCTGACGGCCCGTTTTGTCATGCCTTTCCACCCGCCAGGCACGACATATCTGGCGATCGCGTGTCGCTTGGAACTGCTTGTGGATAGAGTGTCGCCGATTGACGGTCAGCATGGCGTTCCTCGTGGATAACGCAGTCGGCTCCGCAGCGTCTTGAGCACCGTCATGCGCCCGATATCCTGCCCGAAGTCGAGGATGATCT
>NZ_LVIA01000018.1:0-16837 GCF_001596805.1 Halomonas sp. KX33721
AGCAGACATATCAGGCAGACAGATGGGACGGACGTGCATGCCGGTTGAAATCACGGCAAGTGTCATCACCGTTATGGAAAAAATCTTCCCTGACACGGTTTTTCGCCTCCACACCAACTTACCTGAAAACTTCAGCTGGCCAATGGAGCGACAGGATCTTTCAGAGCTACTTGGCAATTTACTCGAAAATGGCGGGAAGTGGTGCCAGACAACCGTCGACGTTACAATCGCCCGCACGTCATCAGGACTCTCCATAGAAGTAGCGGACGATGGCCCCGGAATTTCTCCCGAGGCGGCAGCCACTGTCATGAACAGGGGTACCAGGCTGGATGAAACGGTCGCCGGTTTTGGGCTCGGATTGTCCATCGTGTCCGAGATTGTCGAAGACAACCTCGGACAGATGAACATGGGTACCTCAAAAAACGGAGGAGCCAGCATTGTCATTCTACTGCCACTTCCGGATTAGAAAACCTCCAGAAAGGCAACCGTCGATGACGCAGCGCGGCTTCTCCCATTTTTTACCGTTGGATATCACTCACCTTGGCTCTTGAAAAGCGACCGAACAGAACCGGCAAAACAAAGAGTGTCAGGAAAGTTGCAGTCACGAGACCACCAACAATCACGCTGGCCAGTGGCTTCTGGATTTCCGCTCCCACGCCCGTCGACAACAGCATCGGTATCAAACCGAGCGCCGAGGTTATTGCTGTCATCAAGACAGGACGCAAACGGGAGACGGCACCTTCAAACACCGCGGTATCCACGTTCAACCCATCCTGTATTCGCTGATTGATGCTTTCGACCATAACGACCCCGTTGAGCACCGCCACACCAAACAAAGTGATAAATCCAACGGAACTGGGCACTGAAAGATACTGGCCGGAGACCCAGAGCGAAAAGACACCACCAATTACGGCAAGCGGCACGTTGACCAGAATCAACAGCGCTTGACCAACCGAACTGAAAGCGAAGTAGAGCAACAGCGCAATCAGCCCCAGAGATACAGGTACCACAATGGTCAATCGTTTCTGAGCTCGCTGCTGGTTTTCGAACTGACCACCAATATCCACCGAATAGCCGGGGGGAAGGTTCACTTCTGACGCGATAACATCCTGAATATCGGCAACCACACTGCCCATATCACGACCCTGCACATTGGACTGAATGACCACACGGCGCTGAACGTCGTCGCGGCGCACCTGGGGCGGGCCGGACTCAATAGACACATCGGCCACATCGCCGAGTCTCACCCAGGCTCCGGAAGGCGCCTGCAACCTGAGATCAGCAATGGCATCCCGGTCTTCCCGGAAACGTTTGGCCAGGCGCACATAGATATCGTACCGCTCATTTCCGTTGATGATCTGGCCCGCGGCGGCACCACCCAGTCCGTCCCGGACGACACTCATCACATCAGACACGGCGAGTCCGTACCGGGAAAGTGCCTGACGGTCTGGCTGAACCACCAACTGCGCTTCACCGGCAATCTGCTCCATGGCCACATCCCGTGTTCCCTGAACTGTTCGGACCGCCGCTTCAATCTGCTGGCCTTTCTCCGCCAGTACGTCGAGATCCGGGCCAAAGAGTTTGATGGCCAACTGCGCACGAACACCTGACAACAATTCATCAACCCGAGTCGCGATAGGCTGAGAAAAGTTAAACAGTAGCCCCGGGTGCTGTTCGAGCTTCTCCTCAAACAGAGCCTGCAATTCATAGCGATTACTGGCGCTGGTCCACTCCGAAGTTGGTTTTAAGCCAATATAGATCTCTATGTTGTTAACTGGCTCCGGGTCGCCGCCTATTTCTGCTCGGCCAGCCCTGGACAGAGCGTAAGTCACCTCTGGAAACTCCATCAGCATGGCCTCCAGTTTTGGCGCCACTTCAAGCGCCGTATCGAGGCTTGATGAGGGAGCCAGAGTCACCCGGAGGTTGATCGTTCCCTCTTCCAGTTCAGGCACGAACTCCGTGCCCAGTCGTGGAACAACCAGCGCCGCCAGCACAACAAGAACAGCCGCCGCGCCAACAACCACGCGGCTATGCTTCAGTGACCAGGCAAGCCCCATGCGATAGAGCTTTTCCAGGGGTTTTAGAATGAAGCTTTCCCGCTCCCGGATACCCTTACGGAACATGTATGACGCCAGCGCGGGTACAACCACCAGAGCGACGATCACCGCCGACACGATAGCCAGCATGATGCTGATTGCCATTGGCTGGAACAGCTTGGCTTCCACACCTTCAAAGCTGAACAGAGGCATGAAAACGACCAGGATAATCGCCGTCGCGAAAAAGATCGGCCGCGCCACTTCCCGGCCCGCTTCCTGCAGTCGAAGTGCAATGCCACGATCATCGTGCGATGCATCCAGCGGATCGGGGTCGCCTTCAGCCAACTCATTCCGGTGGGCGTCATGCTCAGCATCGGGATGGGTCAGATGCTTGAAAATGTTCTCAACCATAACAACAGAGCCATCCACCAGCATGCCAATTGCCACAGCAATACCGCCCAGAGACATCAGGTTGGCCGAGAGACCGAACCAGGCCATGATCATCAGGGCAATCCCGATGGAAATCGGTATTGAAAGCAGCACCAGCGTTGTTGCCCGCAGATTCATCAGGAACAGGGCAAGCACAATCGCAATAAACACAAAAGCCAACAAAAGCGCATTGGTCACCGTCTCTACGGCCTTGGTCACCAGATCCGCCTGGTTGTAATAGGGCTCAAAACGAACCCCACTCGGAAGCGCCTGATTTATGCGATCAATGCGGGCCTCGATGCCGTCGATGGTGGCTTTTGTGTTGGCCCCCATTCGTTTGAGTACAATGCCAGAAACCACTTCACCCAGTTGTTCAACCTGACCGGCTTCATCCTTCCGGGTCATGGTTACCGCACCCTGGCGAATTTCAGTGCCCAGCGCTACCTCGGCGACATCGTTCACTGTCACTGTAATGCCATCACTGGTTTTAACGGGCACCTGACGGATCTGCTCGAGCCCCTGCTCGCCATTACCCAGCCAGCCCATACCGCGAATAACCAACTGCTCCTGCCCGCGGCCCATATACCAGCCCCCAACATTGGAGTTGTTGTTCTCCAGGGCTTCCATGACATCGTTCTGTGATAAGTCATAGGACAGCATTCGCGCCGGGTTCAGGTTAACCTGGTACTGGCGGACCTCTCCGCCAAACGACAGGATTTCCGTAACCCCTTCAGCCGGTATCAGCAACAGTTTGACCAGCCAGTCGTGCAAGCTGCGCAATTCCATTGCGTCGTACCCCGAATCCGGGTCCGCTATCAGCAAGTACTGGTAGACCTGGCCAAGACCGGACGAATTCGGCCCCATTTCAGGCACCCCGACCCCGTCCGGAATCAGCTCCCGCGCGGCCTGCAACCGCTCGAAAACCAGTTGGCGCGCGAAATAGATATCCGTGCCCTCTTTAAAGACCACGGTGACACCAGACAACCCGGTTTTGGAGATGGACCGAACCTCCTCAACATCCGGCAACGCATACATCACCGATTCAATGGGATAGGTGATCAGCTGCTCGACTTCCTCAGCCGCAAGTCCGGGCGCCTCTGTATTAACAGCGACCTGGACGTTTGTAACGTCGGGGAAAGCATCAAGATTCAGTTTTGGTATCTGAAACGCGGCCGTGGCGATAAGCACTGCAAGCGCAATAAGAACCAACAGGCGGTTCTGAACCGCCCAGTCGACTACTCGGTTGAACATAATGACTCCCGGAATCAGTGGTTGTGCGGATCAAAGCCGCCTTTGGCAATCTCAGAGGCCACAAAAAATGCGCCCCGCAAAACGACTCGTTGGCCCGCAGCCAGGCCGGAAACCTCACGGAGCCCGCCTATTGAGCGGCCCAGTTCCACTTCCACGGGTTCATACTCGCCTTCGGCCTCTTCCACATAGACCGTCCAGTCGCCGTCCGCGCCACGCATCAATGCAGTCTCCGGCACGGCAAGCACCGGCTCGCTGGTCTTAAAACGAAAATACACATCTGCGAACATTCCTGGATGAAAACGATCTTCAGGATTGTCCAGCTCCAGCCTGACAATCCGCGTGCGGGTCACAGGATCAATGGTGTGGGCTTCCTGGGACACCGTTGCCACGCCCACACGACCCGCTGCCCTGACTTCGGCTTCCGCGCCCTTCTCTAGAACAATGTCGGAGCTTGCTGGCAGATGGGCTTCTACCCAAAGCTCACTCTCATCAGCAAGAGTCACCAGCGGCTGGCCAGCCTCAACTCTTTGTCCTTGCTCAAACTCATCGGTCAGTACTGCACCATCCACGCGAGCCCTGAGCATGTATTCACCGAGACTATCCACCCCGCTGGCCTTCAACGCACCAATGTCATCATCGTTCAGCCCGTAAGCAAGCAGAGTCGCCCTTGCTGCTTCAATGTTGGCTTTCGCTGTATTGAACCGCTGATCGCCAACCACGGAACGACCCAGCCCGCTGATTCGCTTCCATTCAGGAAAAGCTTTCCTGTAATCCGCCTGCGCCTGTGCCACCGTCTCACTGAACAGGGTTACCAGCGGCTGGCCCTTGGTTACGTGCTCACCCAGTTCCACGTGACGCCGCAGCACCACTGAGGCAACCCGGGGGGACACGTGATAGCTGGTATAGCCGTTGGTCAGCAGCTCACCGGGAGCGTAGATTTCATAGTCAACGCGCTTGCTCTCAAGGGTTGCTACTTCAATGCCGGCGAGCTCTTTCTGTTTGGCATTGATGCTTGCGGTGGCCGCTTCTTCATGGCCACCGTTCTCGTCTTCGTGGCCGTGCCCCCCTTCCTCTTCATGATCACCTTCCTCCTCATGCTCACCTTCCTCCTCATGCTCACCTTCTTCACCATGATCTTCCTTATACTCGCCCTCCTCACCGGTGACTTCCTGATGATCGTCGCCACTGGCAGCATGATCATGACCGGCTTCCTGATGAGCATCTTCCTCTGCCTGTACAAAAGAAAGTGGGGCTGTAAGCAACGTCAATGCGAATACTGAAATCAGAGCTTTTTTCATAATGAATATCCAGTTTCCAGACTAGTATTGGAAGAGGGTGATCAGTTCGCCAGACTGGCTCAAGAGCTCAATCAGACCCAACTGCGCCTGCTTTTCCAGTTCAATACCGGTTTTCAGGCTCTCCGCGCGCTGGCCCAGCGCCTGGAGATACTCAGAGGTGGAGAGGTCGCCGACCTGCCACTGCTTCTCAAGCAAATCGGCACTTCGCTGTACACGCCCCTGGGATAGTTCTTTCCATCGACGGAGTTGCTTGTCGTATCGCTTCCAGGAAGCGCGAGCGCCTGCCAGGTCATATTGTCGTTTCCGGTAGAGCGCCTGAAACCGCGCTTCGGCCTCCAGAGCCCGTCGATTCGCAGCCCGGGTTTCAGCGCTGTAGTTATTACGGACGTTCAGAGGGATCGAGAACGTCAGGCCAACCAGGTTCCCACCGCCATCACGCCCTCCGCTCAGCCCGACCGTGGGAGATGCCGTCGCTCTGCGACTGACCACCTCGGCTTCGCTCCGCAGCACCTGCCACCTCGCGCGGGCAGCAGCAATTGACGGATGATCCAGCAAATTGTCGTTATCGACCCTGGAAGCAAGAGCCGGCCAAATGTGCCCGGGGATTCCCCCATCCTGAGGCCTCCAGTCCGGCAGACGTTCTCTAACTTGAGTTTCTGCTCGATCAACTGCGGCCTTTGCCTGGGCGAGTTCACTGAGCTGCTGAGAAAGGCTTAAAAAAAGCAACTCTGCATCGGTACTCCCCAGGTCGCCCGCCTGCTGGCGTTGCTCAACCTGCTCCAGCAAGGCATTCAGACGGTGTTGCTGGGATTCCGCAATTTCTTCGGCACGCGTCGCCGCGCGCCACTCGACAAGCGCAAACAGCGACTCGGACGTTTGTGCCAAAACCGCCTCGTTCAAATCAGCTTCAGCGGAAAGCCTGATCAGCTTTGCCTTGTCCTTTAGCGCACCCTGTTGATCAGACCAATCGATCGTTTGTGATAGCCCTGCCACAAAGTTGTTGTCACTGCCCGTTCTGTCTGCTCCAACAGACAGCTCCGGGTTATACAGCGGTTGTTCGCTTGCCTCAGCATCCTGATTCCGGGCTGCCGCCTGCTCTGTCGCCGCCATAACATCCGGATGTTTGCTTATCTGGCCAGTGAGCCAATTTGTCCAATTCACAGTCTCCGCTTGACCGAACAGAGGAATGGACAATAGTACTGAACACAACAACGCTCTGGGCGAGTGCTTGCTTGCCTTCATCGACTTTCTCCCGAAGGGGTAAATAGCCACAATTCATGGGCGCGAGGCGTCCATGACAAAGTAGGAACAGGCTAGGATAGTAAGTGAAAAGGTTAAAATGAACTTGAATTCGAAGCGTCATCCACAAAAAGCAACTGTTTTCCGTCTACTCTTTGCCAGCGAACTTTATGGCAACCTTTCCTTCCAAACAGCGATACACAATATTAGTTAGCCTACTCTGCTCATTGGCTCTCTTAGCAAGGAAGTGACCTATGAATACAGCAATGCAACACTTTAAACGCCTCCGCTACGGCATCGTGGGTAGCGCTTTGTTTGCCCTATTGACTACCCCTATGGCTTACGCCGCGCCGCCTGCTCCGCCAAGCCTTCACGTTCAGGCGCAGTCATGGGTGGAAGTTGAACCCGATAAAGCCACGCTCTCTGCACGTTTGTGGGAAAACACCCCAGCGGTTTCAACCTTAGAAGACACCGATAGCGAAGCCCTGGGCAGCGCCCGCGAGCGGCTTGAGCAGCGTGCCAGCGAGCTGATTGCCGCCATGGAAGAGATCGGCATTGAGCAACGCGCCATCAATGCAGGCTCCCTGAACGTGTATCCTGAGCATGTCGCAGGCCCGCGCAACGACAACGGCGAACAAGAGACGCTGATGCGCACCCGCTTAGAACGCCCCTTCAGCGTTGAGCTAACTAATATAGACCAATTAGGCGATGTGCTGGACGCTTTGATTGACGCTGGTGTAAATGCGTTAGATGGTGTGCAGTTTGACCTGCAGGATCGCGACGCCGCCACCGACGAAGCACTGACAAAAGCGTTAGAAAAAGCCCGCCATAAAGCCGACCTTATGGCGAGCACGCTAGATGTCACGCTTGGCCCTGTTCAACACATTGAAGAGACCCAAGCGCCGGTTTTTCAACCCCGCATGATGGCCATGCGCGCCGAAAGTGACGCTATGGGCAGCGGTTCAGCCAGCGACTACCGCCCCGGCACCATTCGCATCGATGCCGGGGTGAACGTCGAGTGGGCGCTTAGAGGGCAAGACGCTCGAGGCCGCCTAGATAGGGCTGCAGGGGAGCCGGAACAGTAATCGACCCATCGGCCTGCTGGTGGTTTTCGAGCACCGCCAGCAGGCAACGCCCTACTGCTAAACCCGAACCATTGAGCGTATGCAGTAGCTGAGGCTTTTTGGAATCAGGGTGGCGGTAACGGGCTTGCATCCGACGCGCCTGGAAATCTTCGCAGTTAGACACAGAGGAGATTTCCCGGTAGGTGTTTTGGCTCGGCAGCCACACTTCCAAATCGTAGGTTTTTGCCGCGCCAAAGCCCATGTCGCCCGTACACAGCGTCACCACCCGATACGGCAACTCAAGCGCCTGCAGAATGGCTTCTGCATGGCCGCGCATCTCTTCCAGCGCTTCATAGCTCTTCTCCGGCTCCACAATTTGCACCATCTCGACTTTATCGAACTGGTGTTGACGAATCATGCCACGGGTATCGCGCCCATAAGCGCCAGCTTCCGAACGGAAACATGGAGTATGCGCCGTGAGCTTCATCGGCAGCGCAGCCAGCTCGACGATCTCATCACGCACGAAGTTGGTCAGCGGTACTTCTGAGGTGGGAATCAAGTGGTACTCCCGCTCGTCGTTCAGCTTGAACAGATCCTCGCCGAACTTGGGCAGCTGGCCCGTACCCATCAGCGAATCGCGATTCACCATGTAAGGCACATAGCACTCTTCATAGCCGTGCTGCTGGGTTTGCGTATCCAGCATAAACTGCGCCAGCGCGCGATGCAGGCGAGCGATGGGCCCGCGCATCACTGCAAAGCGCGCGCCGGTCAGCTTGGCCGCCAGTTCAAAATCGAGATAGCCGGACTTCTTACCCAAATCCACATGGTCCAGCACCTCAAAGTCGAACTCACGCGGCGTGCCCCAGCGGTGCAGCTCCACGTTATCGTCTTCGTTCTTGCCTTCCGGCACGCTCTCATGGGGCAGGTTGGGAATACCGCTAATCGCGTCATCCCACTCAGCCTGTACCTCGGCCAGCTCGCGCTTAGCAGCATCCAAACGGTCACCTAAGTCGCTCACCTCATCCAGCAGCGGCTGGATATCTTCGCCATTGGCTTTGGCCTTACCAATCGCTTTGGAGCGCATATTACGCTCGTTCTGCAACTGTTCGGTCTGGGTTTGCAACTCACGACGGCGCGACTCTAGCGCCTGCAGTGCCGCTTTATCGAGTTCGAAGCCCCGGCGGGCCAGTTGTTGCGCAGTTGCATCAAGATCGCCGCGCAGCAGTTTCGGATCGAGCATGAGTTATCCCTTGGCCAGAATTCAGTGAAACACGGCTCTCAAAGGCCGTGACAAAGGGGTCTATTGTAGGCAAAAGCGCGGCGGGGGGCCATGACTGCCTTGAGGGTAAGTAATGGCTTACACGATGTAAGCATTTTGCTATAGAAAAAGTGGGTAGTTTAAAGCTAAGGTGACTAAATTATTAATCTTGATGAGTCACTCAAATGCCATCCGAACTGCCACGCTTTTACGCTCATTCGCTTCCTGAAACTGGTCAGCAAGCTTGGCAAGCACTAGACGATCACCTGCTCTGTGTCGCAGAAATGGCGGCAACGCGCGCTGAACGCTTTGGTATGGCAGATGCCGGTTATGCAGCGGGGCTTTTGCATGATTTAGGCAAGTACAGCGAGCCCTTTCAAAGACGGCTGAAAGGCTCTCCTGAGCGCGTTGATCACTCAACAGCAGGCGCCATTATTGCGAAGAAATATTTTCCTGGTGGCCTGGGAGACCTTTTGGCTTATGTCATTGTAGGCCACCACGCAGGCTTAGCTAATGGCCGAGATGCGGGAGAGCGAACGCCCCTCAAAGACCGATTAAAAGCTGACATACCCGTCATTAATACTCAGTGGCAAAAAGAGCTTAAATTGCCCGAGACGCTACTTCCTCCCGAGCATTTTAAGCTACGTCGTGATCGGGCATTTTTGCAATATGCATTTTTAGCGCGCATGCTTTTTTCATGTTTAGTTGATGCAGACTATATCGATACCGAAACCTTCTACGCCAAGCATGAAACCGGCTTAGCGCAGCGGCGTGGTGGTGGCACTTCTTTAAAGCAGCTTCGTGAAGCGCTCAATGAGCATCTGGCAAAATTCGACACCGAAAAAGGCATTAATCGGTTACGCGGGCATATCCTGCGCGAAGTACGTAACAAAGCAGAAATGAAGCCCGGCTGCTTCACTCTCACAGTGCCTACGGGCGGTGGCAAAACACTCGCTTCTCTCGCCTTTGCGCTAGATCACGCCATCAGGCATGGCATGGATCGAGTGATCTACGTTATTCCCTTTACCAGCATTGTCGAACAGAACGCTGCTGTATTTCGGCATGCGTTAGGTAAATATGGCGCGGAAACAGTTTTAGAACACCATAGCACCTTCGATGCTGAAACAGCGTCAAAAGGCGACAAAACGAGTCTTGATAAACTCAAGCGCGACAGTGAAAACTGGGATGCGCCGATTATCGTGACGACCTCCGTGCAATTTCTGGAAAGTCTGTTTGCTGCCAAAACATCACGCTGCCGCAAGTTACACAATATTGCCCGCAGCGTCGTAATTCTGGATGAAGCTCAAACCATGCCCCTGCCCTTGCTGAGGCCAAGTGTTGCTGCGCTGGATGAACTCGCACTGAATTATCACGCTAGTATTGTGCTCTGTACCGCTACCCAACCAGCCCTTCTTGAAACCGATGATGCAGAGCATAGTTTCGCGGGTGGGTTCAAAGACGTAGAGGAGTTAGCCCCCGATCCCAAAAAACTATACCGAGAACTAAAGCGGGTGACAGTGCGGCATATCGGCAGCTTAGATGATGCTCAATTACGCGACGAACTCTTAGACGTCGAACAAGTACTGTGCATTGTCAATAATCGCCGCCATGCCAGAGCACTGTACGAATCACTGGCCGGTCAACCCGGAGTTTTTCACCTCACTACTGCCATGTACGCCGTTCATCGAAGGCAGGTATTACAACAAATTCGTGAAACTCTAGCAGTTGGCAAACCATGTCGTGTGATTTCCACATCACTCATAGAAGCAGGCGTAGACGTTGATTTTCCAAGAGTGTTGCGTGCTGAAGCAGGGCTCGATTCCATAGCGCAAGCTGCTGGGCGCTGTAATCGTGAAGGCAAACGAACCCCAGAAGAAAGCGAAGTACGTATTTTTGCAACAGCAAATGAAGAATGGGCGCCGCCACCAGAGCTAAAACAGTTTGCCCAAGCCACGCGTGAAGTGCTACGCAAGCATAGTCATGACCCTCTCTCGCTTGAAGCCATTGATGCGTACTTCAAGCTGCTTTACTGGCAGCAAGGGGCTGATCAGCTCGACAAACACCAATTGCTCTCGCTGATAGAAAAAAGTGGCATTGATGGCCTGCCATTTGAGACCCTCGAAAAGCAATTTCGCCTCATCGACAACAATCAAAAGAGCGTCATTATTCCCTTGGACTGTGAAGCACGTAAAGCGATAAAAGACCTCGCGTTTGCGACTAGTCCAGGTCGCATTGCCCGAAAATTACAGCTCTATACAGTCCAGGTGCCGCATAACGGCTTCAGAGCCTTAGAGAAGGCCGAAGCTATTGCCCCCATAGAGCCAGACAAATTTGGTGAGCAGTTTATGCTACTGGTCAATGAAGACCTCTACCATGAAGCATTGGGGTTGAATTGGAGCGACCCAACCTTTATGCGCGCTGAAAGTTTACAGTGGTAAATATATAAAACTACATAGGAAGCTGTTATGTCATATGGTGTTCGACTGCATATCTGGGGTGACCGGGCCTGCTTTACGCGGCCAGAGATGAAGGTAGAGCGTGTATCCTATGACGTGATAACACCCTCGGCAGCACGCGGGATTTTAGAAGCAATCCACTGGAAACCTGCTATACGCTGGTGCGTAGACCGAATCCATGTGCTTAAGCCAATTCAGTTCGAGTCGCTGCGACGTAATGAAGTCGGCGGCAAGCTCTCAGCTGCTTCTGTAACCAAAGCCATGAAAGCAGGACGCGTTGATGATGTAGCTTACTTTGTTGATCAGAACCGTCAACAGAGAGCCGCCACCCTTTTGCGCAATGTGGCTTACGTTATCGAGGCGCACTTTGAATTTACCCCGCGTGCGGACGATAGCGACACGCCTGGCAAACATCTTGATATTTTCAACCGCCGCGCCCGCCAGGGACAGTGCTTTCATACACCGTGTATGGGCACCCGCGAATTCCCAGCTAATTTTGAGTTAATTGAGCCAGAACAGCCTCTTCCGCCCTTTGACCCCATACTAACCGGGGAAAAAGATCTCGGTTACATGCTCCACGATATCGATTTTGCTAACGGTAAAACATCCCGCTTTTTTCGTGCCAAGATGCACGATGGCGTGATTGAAGTACCTCCATTTCAGGAGGCATTAGCATGATATTAACCGCTCTCAATGACTACTACCATCGACTAGCTAAAGAAAACAAAGTACCGCAGCCCGGCTTTAGTACAGAAAAAATCAGCTTCGCTCTAGTATTTAACGAAAATGGTGAGCCGCAACAAATCGATGATCTACGTGACACTACTGGCAAAAAGCCCCGTGCCCGCCCTTATCAGGTGCCCGTTGATAAAAGACGCACATCAGGTATTCACGCCTACCCACTCTGGGATAAAACTGCTTATTCGCTAGGTATAACGGCTGGAGAAGGTAAGCGCCTAAGTGATGAACATGCGGCATTCAAAGCGCGTCAGCTTGAGCTTTTCCGTAACAGTGATGACAAATCACTCCTAGCATTTTTGAAACTCTTAGATCAATGGCAACCTGAAACGCTATCCTCAATACCCGGTTATAGCGAGGAGGTATTAGATAGCAATATTATTTTTCGGCTAGATGGACAACGACAATACCTACATGAAAACGATAACGCTCGCCAAATTTGGAGCACTACCCTCGAAGAAAATACCGGCATTTATGGACAGTGCTTAATCACCGGTGAAGACTCCACACTAGGCACGGACCACCCCGCCATTAAGGGAGTTAGAGACGCACAATCATCAGGCGCTTCGCTAGTATCTTTTAACAGCGAGGCGTATGAGTCTTACGGCTTTCGTAAAAACCAAAACGCTGCTACCTCCACATCGGCAATTTTTGGCTATACAACGGCATTAAATTATTTACTACGTGGCGATGCAGACAACCAACAACGCCTACAAATAGGCGACACAACGCTGGTTTTCTGGGCAAATGCGCAAACATCACAGGCTGCCCAAGCGGCGGAAAGCTTTTTTGCGGTACTCAACCAACCTCCCAGCGACGAACAGGAAGCCACCAAACTAGGCTCACTACTCGCACAAGTGGCTGATGGCCGCCCGTTAAAGGATGTCGCACCAGAACTGGAACCCGAAACGCAATTTTATGTACTCGGACTTGCTCCAAACGCTGCCCGTTTATCAGTGCGTTTTTGGCTGGTAGATAGCCTAGAGCATTTAACGAAGCATTACGCCCAACATTACCAGGATCTAAACATTCAGCCTACGCCATGGAAGGGTATTGCACCCAGTGTTTGGTGGCTAACCCTTCAAACAGCGCCTATTCATGGCGCACGCCCGAAATCAGAAGATGTACTGCCCCAGCTTGCGGGCGAAATGATGCGCGCCATCATCACTGGGAAGCGCTACCCCCGCTCCTTACTTACCAATGTTGTCATGCGTTTTCGTAGTGATGGTCATATCAATGGATTACGCATTGCACTTTGCAAAGCGGTGCTAGCCAGAGAGGCTCGCTTGACCACGCACTCAAACTCGAACCAACAGGAGGTTTCCGTGAGCCTTGATAAAAGCTCTACCCATCCAGGTTACTTATTGGGCCGCTTATTTGCCGAACTAGAAAACGCCCAACGTGGCGCACTAGGCAAAGAGTTGAATGCCACCATTCGGGATCGCTACTACGGCGCTGCATCCGCCACACCCGCTAGCGTGTTTCCCATGCTGCTACGTAATGTACAGCACCACCTTTCATCAATGCGTAAAAAAGATAAAGGCGGTATTGCACACAGTATTGAAAACGAAATCAGCCAGATTATCGGCGGCCTGGGCGACACCTTTCCACGCAGCCTGCGTATCGAAGAACAGGGTCGTTTTGCCATCGGTTACTACCACCAATCACAAACACGATTCGCTAAAAAAGATAGCGCAGATAACGAAGAAAAAGCTGAGCAAGGAGATTCAGAATGACTGCTATTGCTAACCGCTATGAGTTTGTCCTTTTATTTGATGTGACCAACGGCAATCCTAACGGTGACCCTGATGCAGGTAACCTGCCACGGCTCGACCCAGAGACCAACCAAGGGCTTATCACTGATGTTTGCCTAAAGCGTAAAATTCGCAACTATGTTGCTCTAGAAAAAGAGCATGACGCTGGCTACGCCATCTATATGCAAGAGAAGTCAGTACTCAATAACCAGCATAAAAAGGCCTATGAAGCGCTAGATATAAAACCTGAATCTAAAAAGCTTCCCAAGGATGCAGAAAAAGCACGCCAAGTAACTGAGTGGATGTGCAATAACTTTTTCGATGTTCGCACTTTTGGTGCTGTCATGACGACCGAGGTCAATTCCGGTCAAGTACGCGGCCCGGTCCAGGTAGCTTTTGCAAGCTCTATTGACCCCGTCATACCCATGGAAGTCTCCATTACCCGTATGGCGGTTACCAATGAAAAGGATCTTGAAAAAGAGCGCACCATGGGCCGCAAGCACATTATTCCTTATGGCCTATACCGCGTTCACGGCTATGTATCTGCGAAGCTAGCTGAGCGCACTGGATTTTCAGAAGAGGATTTAGCCCTTTTATGGCGCTCTCTAATCAATATGTTTGAACACGACCGCTCTGCTGCTCGTGGCGAGATGTCTGCACGGAAACTTGTTGTCTTCAAACATGATCACCCCATGGGCAACGCACCAGCGCATGTACTCTTCGATAGTGTGCACGTCCAGCGTGTAACTGGAGAAGAAGATACACCAGCACGCCACTACAGCGACTATCAAGTAAGTATCGCACACGACTCTTTACCATCTGGAGTTAGCGCAGAAGAATATTTATAGGTGAAACGCCATGGAAGAAGAGGCACGCCCTATCCCGCTCTCAGCCTTACAGCATACGCTGTTCTGTCCGCGCCAGTGCGCACTGATTCATGTAGAACAGCAATGGGCAGAAAACCGCTATACTGCCGAAGGCCGCTTGTTACACGAGCGAGCTGATCAGTTGGGACATCAACGACGGCGGGGCGTACACACTTCCATGGCATTGCCCTTGGCAAGTGAACTGTTGGGCTTAAGCGGCATTGCCGACGTTGTAGAATTTGATGAACGTCAATCCCCTCTAACAGTCCGGCCTATTGAGTACAAACGCGGACGACCTAAAGCGCACCGCGCAGACGAAGTTCAGCTATGTGCCCAAGCGCTCTGCCTGGAAGAAATGTTAGATATTCACATCGGCTCTGGCGCGCTCTTTTACGGCAAAACACGACGGCGCAAAGAAGTCGTCTTTGATGACACTCTCCGCACGTTAACTCACCGTATCATTGCGCAAACTCGCGCTATTTTTGATGAACAGCAGACACCACCTGCTCTTTACGATGCCAAAAAATGTGACCACTGCTCCCTTATCAATATTTGCCAACCTCAAGTGTTTAGCAAGCAACGCTCCGCAAGCCGCTGGCTTACCCGCCAACTTGATACCCTGGATGAGTCACGCCAATGCGACGACAACTAAACTCACTGTATATCACCACTGAAGGTGCTTGGCTTAAAAAAGAAGGCGCCAATATTGTCATGCAGGTAGAAGGGAAAGAGCATGCCAGGCTTCCCATTCATATGCTGGAGTCCCTTGTATGCTTTGGACGCGTGCTAGTGTCTCCTCCGTTAATGGGGTTCTGCGCTGAACAAGGTGTTACCATCACTCACCTATCACCCAATGGGAAATTCTTAGCGCGTATTGAAGGCCCCGTCTCTGGCAATGTATTACTTAGGCGAACCCAATATCGTGTCAGTGATAGCGATGCCTACTGTTCGAGCCTAGTCAGCAGCCTTTTGATTGGTAAAGTCCATAACCAACGCGCTGTTCTCGCCCGAAGCATTCGTGATTATGGCAGCAAGATGCCACTTCAAGATCGCCAGCGCCTTGAAGCGGCTCGTGACCGGTTAAGTCGCATCGCACGTAATTTACTACAACCTGCCACAACCAATGAGCTTCGGGGTCTGGAAGGCGAAGCCGCTCAAGTATATTTCAGCGTCTTCAATTTATTAGTGCGCCAAGAAGGAGATGCTTTTGAGTTTAAAGGACGTAATCGTCGCCCTCCTCGTGATCGTATTAATGCCTTATTATCGTTTCTTTATACG
Source organism: Halomonas sp. KX33721 (assembly GCF_001596805.1). Classification (NCBI taxonomy): domain Bacteria; kingdom Pseudomonadati; phylum Pseudomonadota; class Gammaproteobacteria; order Oceanospirillales; family Halomonadaceae; genus Halomonas; species Halomonas sp. KX33721. Next base: position 15,668 of record NZ_LVIA01000018.1, read on the forward strand.
CTACTCACTCATGACTGCCGTTCTGCGCTAGAAAGCGTAGGCTTAGATCCCGCCGTTGGTTTTTTACACCGTGATCGCCCAGGGCGGCCAAGCCTTGCACTCGACCTTGCTGAAGAGTTCCGCCCTTTACTAGGTGACCGCCTAGCCCTTTCGCTTATCAATCGACGCCAGCTACGCGAAAAGGACTTTGAAGTGACGGAAAGCAATGGCGTCGTGATGATAGATGATGCCCGCAAGCTGGTTCTGACCGCCTACCAAGAACGAAAGCGTGAAGAACTATTGCATACCTTTATTGATGAAAAATCCCCCATCGGCATGCTGCCCATACTGCAAGCTCAGCTAATGGCACGTCACCTGCGGGGCGACCTAGATGCTTACCCACCCTTCCTTTGGAAATAGCACACTGAGGGCAATATCATGATGGTACTAGTCAGCTATGATGTCAGCACATCTTCAGAGGGCGGTGAAGGCAGGCTGCGGCGAGTAGCGAAAGCATGTCGAGATATAGGACAGCGGGTACAATTTTCTGTGTTTGAAATTGAAGTAGATCCCGATCAATGGGTACGCTTTCGTCAACGCTTGATCGACTTGATTGATGACGAGGTAGATAGCTTACGCTTCTACTTCTTAGGCCGAAATTGGAAAAACCGCATCGAACATATTGGCGCCAAGCCTGCCTTAGACATGAATGGCCCTTTAGTTTTCTAATGTTGCTCTTGTTTGCGAACCCCAATTGTCTTGCCAAACCCCGTCAGGTTCGCAGCTCTTTAATAAATTGATTTTAATAACAAAATTTTCGCTCACTCTTTTGCATCAAGCAAAAATCGGCTAATGCTCAGTGTTTCGCAGAAGCATGTCTTTTTGCTTTTATTTTTCATGATGTTATAAACAGAACGGTCGCGCCCCGCCCGGGGCGTGCGGATAGAAACGCTAAGGGGCGTGTGTTGCGCCGGGCCGATAAAGTCGCGCCCCGCCCGGGGCGTGCGGATAGAAACGGGCCGCGTTAAGGGGGCTGGCAACTGACGGACAAGTCGCGCCCCGCCCGGGGCGTGCGGATAGAAACCTAGACGATCCCGCTGGCTACGTGACCGACCTCTTTGTCGCGCCCCGCCCGGGGCGTGCGGATAGAAACACTAGATACCGCAACAGGCCGCAAGGCTTATGCGTCGT